>CAILDT010000764.1 GCA_903833025.1 uncultured Bacteroidota bacterium
ATCTACCATTTATTTAATCAAAATAAAAGTCCTGTTTCGCAAAAACAAAACAGGACTTTCAAATCACTTACATTGTAATTATTTTTTAGCTGGCGGTGGTGTACCTCCCTTTGGAGCCATTGTGTTATTTAATGGTGTAGCCGGTGTAGCACCCGGTACAATTCCTAATTTTTTTATCACCAAAGCAATAATATCATCACTTGGTTCGCTGTAAAGCACTAAACCAGTGCTTGTGTCCAACACATATTTATACGCATTTTCTTTTGCAACAGCATCCACTGCTTTTTTTGCTTTTTCATAAACTGGTTTTGATAGTTCAGCAGTTTTCTTTTGATAATCAGTTTGCGCTTGTTGTTGAAAATCTTGTAAACGCTGATTAAGGTCGTTCAATTCTTTTTCTTTAGCTGCACGCACTACTTCGGGCATATCTTTCATTTTTGCTTGGTAATCATCGTATTTTGTTTTTAATTCGGCTTGCATTGTAGTTACTTGTTCTTCCAATTGCTTTGCATAATCCTGCACAGCTTGCTCTGCCACCCTTTTTTCAGGCATCAGGGTAATTAAAGAATCTAAATTTATGTGAGCAATTTTTTGTGCAGTAGCAGTAAAAGAACTAATTACGATAGCAACTCCAACGATAGTGAATTTTAAGATGTTTTTCATTTTTCTGTTTTTTTGTTTTTGGTTTAATTATTAATTTATTATTTATTTTGGTTTTTTAGGTTGATTTGTGTTTTGGTTATTACCACCGCCACCTGGAGGTTGAGGTGGTGTAGCAAGGTCTTTTTCTTTTTGATATTTATCAATATCCTTCCCTTTGTTACCACCTTTGTAACCAAGCAGATTAAGTACATCATCTGATTTATCAAGCTTAGGACTTGTGTACAACATTGTTAAATCACTTGATTTATCAAACATCATAGAGTATCCACCTTTTTCAGCAATAGTTTTTACTGCATTGTAAACTTTATCCTGAATAGGTTTTACTAACTCCTGACGTTTTTTAAACAATTCGCCATCCACCCCGAAACGTTGTTTTTGCAAATCCTTTGCTTCCTTTTCTTTCGCAACAATATCTGCTTCACGTTTCTTTTTCATATCCTCGGTAAGTAATATTTGTTCCGCCTGATATGCTTTATACATCTTGTCAATCTCCGCATATTTCGCTTCTACTTCCTTTTGCCATCCCGAAGAGGTTTTATCCAGTTCGGCTTGTGCTGTTTTATATTCAGGGATGTTGCCCAAAATATATTCGGTATCCACATAAGCAATTTTTTGTGCAAATGCTACAACTGTTGTTGCTATAAAAATACCTGTTGCTAAAATTAATTTTTTCATTGTTATTGTTTTTAATTATTAATACTCTTTTAAAAACGGTGCGAAATTAGTAATTTATTATAACTCACCAATAGATGCACCGATTGTAAAATGGAACTGTCCTTTTTGCATTCCTAAATTACTTGGCACATCATCCAATCTCCATCCATAATCAAAACCAAGTAATCCGAACATTGGCAAAAACACTCTTATACCTAACCCTGCAGAACGATAAACTTTAAACGGATTAAAATCTTGTTTAGCCGACCAAGAATTTCCTGCTTCACCAAAACCAAGCATATATATAGTTGCTTGTGGATTCAACGTAATCGGGAAACGTAATTCAGCAGAATATTTGGTGATGTATGAAGCACCTGTTGTAGGTGATAACGATTGGTCGTCGTACCCTCTCAATGCTATAATTTCTCTGCCATCAAGCGCGTATCCTGTTAATCCGCTACCTCCTAAATAAAACCTTTCGAATGGTGACTGTCCCACTTTGCTATTGTATGATGTTAAGAACCCAAAACCTATTGACGTGCGCAAAATCAAATTACGTGCCTCTTTTCCATCTGCTCCTCGTTTGTTTGTAATAGGCGTAAAAAAGTGTGCGGTAAATTTATATTTCTGATACTCCACAAATTTATATCTGTCTTGTGCACTTAAGTTAGGGTCAGAATAATCCATATTGTTGAACGATGAATATGGAGGAGTCCACTGCCCTGTTAATGCTAATTGAGAACCACGTGTTTCAAATATTGGTTTATCCACCGAGTTACGTTGTATAGATGCTTTGTAATAAATATTATTAGAATATCCATTGCTGAAAGAGAAAATAGAGTTGAAGTTATTTAATGTATAGTACTGATAATCGAGTTCCTGATATAGAGTAAAATAATCATCGGGCCATTTTAAGCGTTTTCCTAATCCCACAGAAACACCAAAAATATTAAGCGATGCGCGAAGTGGATTAAGTATTCTATCACCATTGCTGTCGGTAATCTTTTTTGTTTGCCCGTTTGTTTGAACCGAATAATATGCAGTAACACTTAAAGCGTTTGGTTTTTTACCTCCTAACCAAGGTTCGGTGAAAGAGATATTATAAGACTGAAAATATAATCCATTTGATTGTGCACGAACGCTTAATCTTTGTCCGTCGCCAGAAGGTAAAGGTCTCCAAGCATCTTTTTTGAAAAAGTTTTTACCCGAAAAATTATTGAAGGAAACTCCAAGCGTTCCTACCACACGCCCAGCACCATATCCACCTGATAATTCAATTTGGTCGGAAGGTTTTTCCTCTACTGTATATTCAATATCCACTGTTCCATTTGCAGGATTAGGAGTAGGTACAACATTCATTTTCTCCGGATTAAAATATCCTAACTGGGACAATTCTCTTTGTGTACGAATAATATCCGACCGGCGGAACAACTGACCTGGTTTGGTTCTTATCTCTCTTAAAATTACGTGGTCGTTAGTTTTAGTATTACCAACAATACTGATTTTATTTATTGTTGCTTGTTTGCCTTCAAAGATGCGCATTTCTAAATCGATGGAATCGCCAGAAACCATTGCCTCAACAGGTGTGATATTAAAAAATAAATATCCTTCATCCATATATAAAGAGCTAATATCGTTTCCATTCGGATTCATAAATAATTTCGCATCCAATTGCGATTGGTCGTAAACATCACCTTTCTTTATTCCTAAAACATTTACTAAATCCTTGGTAGCATATTTACTGTTTCCAATCCAGCTGATGTTTCTGAAATAATATTTATGCCCTTCATCAATAACTATATCAATGCTTATTCTCTTTGTTGCATCAGTAGTATCATATTTAATGTTGAAAGCATTAAAACTTCTTTTCCAATTTATGCTAATATCAGTTTTCTTGATTTTATAAATGGAATCGTGAACAATTTTTGCATCCCGGAATCCTTTCTCATTATATTTTTCGATTACCGCTTTTTTATCTTTTTCATAATTATCCTCATCTAACTTACCTGAATTAAAAGGGTTCCACCAGCGTCTGCGTTTTGTTTCTTTAAACTTTCGGCGAAGTTTCCAAGTTTCAATAGAGTTGTTACCTGCAATATTAATATCCTGAATTCGTATTTTATTTCCTTTATCTACATTTATCATTAGCACCACGCTGTTCTCTACTTTTTCATCTTTTTGTTTCAGTATATCAACTCTAACGTTCATATATCCTTTATTCACAAAAAACGTTTTCACAGTAGAAGCAGTTGAGGCAATCAATCCATCGGTTACAACTTTACCTTTTATCAATTTTATTTTTTCGCGTACATCATCTGCTTCACTTTTGGTCATTCCTTTTAATGCAAATCTTGATAAGCGCGGACGTTCCAACATATCAATATTTATAAAAATAAGATTACCCTGAATTCTATTTGCAGTAATTTTCACATCTTCGAAAAGCCCTTGTTTCCAAAGGTTTTCAATAGCCGTAGAAAACTTATCGCCTGGCACTTGCACTTTATCTCCAACGCTTAAACCGGATAATAATATCAACACGTTTTGGTCCATATGGCTGGCACCGGTTGTGGTTATTCCTCCAATTTCATATTCTTTGGGAGCCGAAAGGTCAATAACATTGGTTGAATCTGTTCCGCCAAGTGTTAACTGTGCTTTTACTGACAGAGCGAGTATTGAAAAACAGATGAGCGTGTATATTTTTTTGTACATAATTTTAATTAAGAAATTAATTGTTCGCTCGTTTTTCCAAATCTGCGTTCACGGTTTTGATAATCTATTATTGCTTCGTATAAATCTTCTTTTCTGAAATCGGGCCAAAGTTTTTCTGTAAAATAAAGTTCGGCATAAGCTAATTGCCATAATAAAAAATTACTGATACGATGTTCGCCACTTGTGCGAATCATTAGTTCTGGTTCAGGAATATTCGCAGTGCATAAAAATGAGTTGATGGTATTTTCGTTTATATCTTTTACGTCCAATGTTTTATTTTCTATTTTTTCTGCTATTTGTTTTACAGCATTTGTTATTTCCCAGCGCGAACTATAACTCAATGCAAGTACTAATGTGGTGCGCGAATTATCTTTTGTTTTTTCTATTGCTTCTTGCAATTCGTTATAACAATCAACAGGCAAACTTTTTAAATCGCCTATTGCCATCAAACGAATATTATTTTTATTTAAAGTAGGAGTTTCTGCGTTTATTGTATGTACCAACAACTGCATCAACGCCATTACCTCAGCTTGTGGTCTGTTCCAATTTTCGGTAGAAAAAGCATAAAGTGTAAGATATTTTATTCCTATTTCGGCTGCTGCTTCCACTGTTTCGCGAACGGATGTTACTCCGTTTTCGTGACCATAGATACGTTCTGCTCCTTGCTGTTTTGCCCACCGTCCGTTGCCATCCATTATTATGGCAATGTGTTGTGGTAACTTGGCTGGATTAATTTTTTCTTTTAAACTCATTATTAATAAAAAATCGTTCTTCTTTAAAGAACGATTTATAAGGTCATTTTGTTACAATTTTAATATGGCGTTGGGCATTTTTCTACTTTTCCTTTCATTTGGAACGATAAAATTATTCCTACAAATGAATACCAATCTTTATTCGTTTTGTTTCCGCGCTGGCGACCAACATTACCATAAACAGGGTCGGTTCCTTTGCTTGGGTCTGATAAATATGCTGCCGTTGGACCATCTAATTTCCACCAAGGATAATATCTGCCACTTACGTCATCCAAATAATCGGTAAATGTTTTGCGCATCCCCCACTCCACCGATAATCCCATTTTACGAGCTATATTTGTTTTGAAACCAATGCCAAAAGGCAACGATATTTGCACCAGTTTATAAGGTTTGTTTTTCGACCCATCTTCCATTCCTTCTCCTTCGGTATGCAATGGTTGCAGTGCTACCCAATTACCATTTGGCAATTGTCCCATCGGATTAAATTTAAAAAATCCTGTTCCAAAGAATAAATAAGGAGAAAACTTTTCCTTTTCAACTCCTATTCTATAATTCAAAAAATTAAACTCTAATTGAATAGATACTTCATTAATATTTGATTTAAAACTTAAATTTCTTTGTTTTTGGGCAAGGTCGCTGGAGTACGAATCGTGCCCTTCTATAGAACCAAAAAGCACATTGCCTCTAAACGCTAAACGAGGATTTACATTGTAGCGAAACAAAACTCCGCCTGCTGGTTTGGTAAATAAAAATTGTTTGGTTTGGTTTAAATCGCCGATATAATAGGAACCGCCAAGGAAAATGCCCAAATCAACACTCGATTTTTTTTTGGCGTGCAGTTGTGCAAATCCCGAAAGGGTGGTGGAAATTAATAGTATAAAGATAAAAAACTGTTTGCGCATTGGTTATAAACGACAATTGCCGATTATTATTGTTTTTCGGTGAATTAAAAGTTAACAAATATAGTAGATTTTTACTTATGGGGGAGTGTTAAAGTTCGTTAATAGACTTTCGCTTCGCCAGCACCTCTTTTAAATTTGGTCTCAACCTACTTTTATATACCGACAAACAATCTTCTTTTTTTCGTCCTTTGCGCAATGCTCGTTGTTCTTCAACAGGTAAACTCGCTATGTGCATACATTCTGGCGTGCAACATCCGTTCATTTCTGTTGCACATTTTTCGCATTGAATAAATAATAAATGGCAATCATCGTTGGCACAATTAACGTGAGTGTCGCAAGGTGCTCCACATTGGTGGCATTCCGCAATAACATCTTCCGTTATCCTCTCCCCCACTCTTTCGTCGAAAACAAAGTTTTTACCTATAAATTTTGTAGGCAATCCTTCCGCTTTTATTTGTCGCACATAATCTATAATGCCTCCGTGCAGCTGATTTACATCCGTAAAGCCGTGATGCTTTAAATAAGCCGATGCTTTTTCGCAACGTACTCCGCCGGTGCAATACATCAGTATTTTTTTATCTTTTTTATCTTTTAATTCATCAAGCACTATTGGCAATTCCTCGCGAAACGTGTCGGCATCGGGCGTTATGGCTCCTACAAATTTGCCTACCTCACTTTCGTAATGATTCCGCATATCCACAATAATAGTTTCGGGATTTTCCATTGCTTGGTTAAATTGCTTTGCTGTAAGGTGATTGCCCACGTTGGTTACATCAAATGCATCATCATTTAACCCATCAGCAACTATTTTTGGGCGTACTTTTATGGTGAGTTTATAAAACGATTTGCCGTTATCTTCCACCGCTATTTTTAGTGGTACATCCTTAAATCGAACATCGCTATACAGCTGTTCAATAAAGGTATTCCAGTTTTCTTGCGGTACACTCATTTGGGCATTTATGCCTTCGCGAGCCACATAAATGCGACCTAAAATGTTAAGAGATTGCCATTGAACAAACAAACTATCGCGCAGTTCGGTTGTGTTTTCAATAATTACGTAGCGATAAAACGAAACAGTGATGCGTTTTACATCCTCTTCCTGAATTCGTTTTTTTAGCTCCTTTTTGTTAACTCTGTTTTGCAGTAACATAGTTTCTGGGATTTAAAAATTAGGATGCAAAGGTAAGGGAAAAAGCCAAATATGCTTTCTAAAAGTTAAAAAAGCCCATCCTTTTAACGGGATTTTCTTGGTTTATGCAACAATGTTCGTTATTCCTATCAGTATAATCATTATTCCTGTCCGACTATTCGTTATTCCTATTAGAATAATCATTATTCTTGTAAGAGTAATCGTTATTCCTGTTAGAATAATCATTATTCCTATCCGAGTAACAGTTATTCCAATAGGAATAATCATTATTCTTGTCCGACTAATCATTATTCCTATCGGGATAATCATTATTCCTGTCCGAGTAATCGTTATTCCTATTGGAATAATCATTACTCTTGTCCGACTATTCATTATTCTTATCCCAATAATCATTATTCCTGTCCGAGTAATGATTATTGTGACTTGTTTAATTTTTCGGCTTTAGGGAGACTATTTTTGTGGCAGAAGTTTGTCTTTTAGGCTATTTTTAATAGCAGGTTGCCATCAATACCAAAAACCTGGTGCATCGCTTTTAAAAATACTACACTTGGTTTTCTTTTATTGTGCATAATCTCTGAAAGCTTGGTATCAGTAGTATTAAGCATTTTTGCTACTTCTTTTTGTTTTAGCTTATTCTCAAACATTTTTAATTCAATCAAACCTTGCACCGTTTGAGGTAGAGATATTGTATAGTTCACCTCCTCATAGCTTTTTACTATTTGAGTATATTTATTAAGGTCTGCACTTTCTTTTTTTGTAAGAAAGCCAAAACTTCCTTTTTTAGTGGCAATAGCTAATAAATCATTCATCCTTTTTTCAGCTATTTCAAACTCTTTTTTTGATGTTTCTTTTTTCATTGTTTTATAGTTCTTAAGATTACTGATAACGTTTGAAAGATTTATGA
>CAILDT010000765.1 GCA_903833025.1 uncultured Bacteroidota bacterium
CAAATATACAGTTTATATTTTCATAAATAAAAAAGCTTTTTAATAATTTTTTATACTTTAGTAATAGAGGGATTAATATTTTTATATATATTGCACCACATTTGCTATTGTAAACAATTGAAATGAGTAAAAAAAGTAAAATAATTAAGAAGATAAAAAAGGCGACTAAGCCGTTAAAATCTAAACCCGCTTCTAAAAAAGCGAACAAGGAAAAGCTTGTGAAGGCGAAACCTTTAAAAAAAACAGTGATAAAAAAGCTGGATAAAAAGATTGTGAAGAAAAAAACGAATGAAAAAAAAGTTGTTAAGCCAGTTAAAAAGCTAATTGTAAAAAAAGTTGCTTCTAAACCTAAACATACTGCAAGTAAAAAAGTAACTAAACTTGCGAAACCTGCTAAACCAGTAAAAAAAGAGGTTGCTAAAAAAATTGTTGTTTCTAAACCTGCACCTGCTATAAAAAGTAACGAAGTGAAAAAGCAAGTTGTTGTTGCTAAAGAAAAAAAGGAAACAACTACTGTTGCAGCTAAACCATCTTTTAACCCTCCGCCGGTAAGAAAAGGTAACCCGATGGGTGATTTTAAACAACGCCCCAAACGTAGAAAAGGAGGTAGAAAGCGTAAAAATAAAGGCGATGATGATGAGCCGGAAATTATGCACGACGAGTTGGTGGAACAACTACTGAGGTCAACAAAAAAGCTACGTCAACTGCCCAAAAAGCCAAAGATGCTTAAAACGTTTACCAATCCGATGGCTTCTTTAACTGTTGCTCCGCCTGCCACAACAGATAAAAAAAGTGTAGCAGCACCAAAAAAAGAACCTAAGGGTAAATTTGTTTTGGAGTATTTGATTAATTCCAATGTTGCTATTTTATACGAATTTTTAACCTCTCCGTCAGGTTTGATGGAATGGTTTGCTGATGTTGTTAGCATTCACGATGGTATATTTACTTTTGTGTGGGATGGTAGCGAACAAAAAGCAAAGTTGATTAGTTTCAAAAATAATGAATACATACGCCTTCAATGGTTTGATAAACCGGAGGGTACTTATTTTGAATTCCGAATTCGGGTGGATAAAATCACTTCGGATTTATCATTGCTAATAACTGATTTTGCTGATGAGGCATCTGATTTGGAAACCTCTAAACGACTTTGGGATACGCAAATAGATAAATTATTGCACGTAATAGGTTCGTATTAATATATTCGGCTGTACAATTTTACTGGCGATAATTTTTTGATGTGAAAGCATTTCTAAAAACAAATTCTCCTTTTTTATTACCTTACCTTCTCTTTCTTTTGTTGGGCATTGTTTTAATAACAATGGATTCGAAAGCGGAAAAACATTTGGAGTTTAATTCTTTTCACACTACTTTTTTCGATTTCTTTTTCTATTATTTCACTTATTTTGGCGATGGTGTTACGGCACTTATCATTTCACTTATTTTAATTGCAGTTAATTATAGGAATGCTTTATTTGTTGGCTTATCAAATATTATTTCTGCACTAATAACGCAACTATTAAAACACACTTTGTTTGCTGATGTGGTGCGACCAAAAAAGTTTTTTGAAGGGATACACGAATTGTATTTAGTGCCTCGGGAAGATAATTATTTGTACTACAGCTTTCCTTCTGGACATAGTACTTGTGCATTTGCTTTGTATTTTGCATTGGCTTTAATTGTTGAAAATAAAATATTGAAACTTCTTTTTTTTATCATCGCTTCGCTTGTTGGTTATTCACGTATTTATTTGTCGCAACATTTTTTTGAAGACGTTTATGCAGGTTCGCTTATTGGAGTTGTAACTACTTTAATTATGTTTTACTTTTTAAAGAAGACAAACAACAACTGGATGAATCAATCTTTTATTAAATCATTTAAAGGGTAATGAATTCTGCGCTTCGCAATAATATTTTAATAGCAGTAATTGGTTTTCTATTGTTTGTTCCTTTTTTGGGAGCTGTTCATTTATTCGATTGGGACGAGATAAACTTTGCAGAATGTGCGAGAGAAATGATAGTTACACACGATTATTTTTCTGTAAAAATAAATTATTTACCCTTTTGGGAAAAGCCACCTATCTTTATTTGGATGCAGGCATTATCTATGAGTGTATTTGGGATAAACGAATTTGCTGCACGATTGCCTAATGCTATTTGTGGAATAATTACATTACTAGTTTTATTTAATATCGGAAGAAAATTAGTGGATGAACGCTTCGGGCTGATATGGGTATTGGCTTATGCAGGTTCGTTATTACCTCACTTTTATTTTAAATCAGGAATAATTGACCCTTGGTTTAATCTTTTTATTTTTTGCGGAATTTA
>CAILDT010000766.1 GCA_903833025.1 uncultured Bacteroidota bacterium
CGGCTGATAGCAGTGGGTTTCCGGTGAAGAAAACAAGGTTTAAAAATTATTCGAGCGATTCTATTTCGCGAAATTTGGATTCGAGAATTGATAATGATGGACCGTTATATATTCCTCAATTGGATTCGGGAGAATTCAGAAACAAATGGTTTGCACATAAAAAGGATGTAGTGAATGATATTTTTGATGAGTTGGTAAGTGTTAATATTTACAGCGATAGCAATCGTAAATTGGATACAATGTTATTGGATTCGGTTATAAAAGTGGAGCTGATGGAAAAAGGAATTTCGGCAAATTATATATATGGAGTTACGGCTTCTAAACTTATGCCTGCTGATTCGACAAAACTAACGGATAAGGAAAAACTTATTTATTAGTCCAACTATAAAATAAATCTTTCGCCAGAAAATGTTTTTATTAAGCCACAATATTTATCTGTTTATTTTCCGGAACAAAATAAATATCTACTAAGTTCAATGTGGTTTATGTTGCTTGTTTCGGGAGCGTTTATGATAATTCTTGTTTTTTCGTTTTATTATACCATCTCCACTATTTTCAGGCAAAAGAAATTGTCGGAAATAAAAAATGATTTTATAAGTAATATGACGCACGAGTTTAAAACACCTATATCTACAATATCTTTGGCGTGTGAGGTGTTAAATGATAAAGCAATTGAAAAATCGCCTGAACGGACAAGTAATTATGTAAAAATGATTAGCGATGAAAATAAGCGGTTGAGTTTGTTGGTGGAAAATATTTTACAAACAGCGATACTTGATAAAGGAGAATTTAAATTGAAAATTCAAAGTACCGATATTCATACTTTAATAGAACAAACGATTGCCAATATTAAAATTCAAGTAGAAAATAAAGAAGGAGAAATTACTACTGAATTAAATGCTGAATTGCCAGTTATTAATGCGGATAGAGTACATATTACCAATATTATATTTAATTTAATTGATAACGCAATAAAATATTCTAATCAAAATCCCGTTATTAATATAGCAACCCGAAGTAATAAACACGGAATTTTTATTTCGATAAAAGATAATGGAATTGGGATAAGTAAAGAAAATCAACATAGGATATTTGACACAATGTTTCGTGTACATACAGGAAATGTGCATAATGTAAAAGGTTTCGGGCTGGGACTAAGCTATGTAAAAGCAGTGGTAGAAAAACACGGAGGTTCAATAAAGGTAGAAAGTGAATTAAATAAAGGAAGCACTTTCATCGTATATTTGCCAACTAATCCAACAACATAAAACTTAACAACAATTAAAATAAATAAAACAAATGGATAAAATAAAAGTATTATTAGCAGAAGACGATTTTAACTTGGGCACATTGTTAAAGGAATATCTTGATGCGAAAGGGTATTCTACTACTTGGGCAAAAAACGGAGCGGAGGCATACGATGTGTTTGCTAAAAGTAAATTTCAGATTTGCATTCTTGATGTGATGATGCCAATTAAGGATGGTTATACATTAGCAAAAGAAATAAGAGTGGTTGAAAATGATATTCCGATTATTTTTCTTACTGCAAAATCGATGAAAGAGGATGCCATAGAAGGATTTAATGTGGGTGCAGACGATTATATTACAAAGCCGTTTAATATGGAGGAATTGTTGATGCGCATTAAAGCAATTCTTCGCAGAACGGAAAATAAAATGGTGAAGAATACGGAGCAAAAAGAATTTGAAATTGGAAAATCTAAATTTGATTATAACCGTCAGATACTTGAAATAAAAGGCAAGAAACAAAAACTGACTACGAAGGAAGCTGAACTTCTAAAATTACTTTGTTTGAATACTGAAACATTTTTGGATAGAAATTTTGCTTTGAAAACTATTTGGGAAGATGATAATTATTTTAATGGAAGAAGTATGGATGTATATATTGCCAAACTTCGTAAGTATTTAAGAGAAGATGATACGATTGAGTTAATTAATATTCACGGAAAGGGATTTAAAATATTAACCAAAAAATAATTGAAGATTACTGGCATCGTAGTTCAATGGATAGAATAGAAGTTTCCTAAACTTTTGATGTGGGTTCGATTCCCGCCGAAGCCACGAGATAATATAGGAATACGAATTAAAATTTAATTAATGGAAACACATCTTCATCCCCACAAGGAACATCACCTAACAAGTTCCGAAACATTAATGGATATTGTAATTGGAATGTCGGACGGATTAACTGTTCCGTTTGCATTGGCGGCAGGATTGAGTGGCGCTGTAAAAGATGTTCACTTAATAGTAATTGCCGGAATAGCTGAAATAGCGGCAGGTTCAATAGCTATGGGACTTGGAGGTTATCTTGCAGGTAAAACAGAACAAGACCATTATAATAGTGAGCTGAAAAGAGAATACGAAGAAATAAAAGAAGTACCTGAAATAGAAAAAAAAGAAGTAAAAGATTTTTTTGCCGAACTTGGATTAAGCGAAGATGTGCAAGAGAAAGCCACTTTAGAGATTATTAAAGACGATAAACGTTGGGTGGATTTTATGATGAAACACGAATTAAATCTTGAAAAACCAGACCCAAAACGTGCTGGTAAGTCAGCTTTTAATATTGGCGTTTCTTATGTAATAGGAGGATTGGTTCCTTTATCTCCTTACTTTTTTGTAGATGATGGAATTACGGGATTAAAATTTTCTGCAGTTCTAGCAATTATCAGTTTATTAATTTTTGGTTATTTCAAATCAAAACTTACAGGGATGAATCCTGTTACAGGAGCTTTGAAAGTAGCCGTTATTGGAGCATTGGCAGCAGGGTGTGCTTTTGCAATAGCTAAGTTAATTCAATCCTAAATAATAATTATATTTAAACCTTAATATTTAAACAATTACAAAATGAAATACACAGCCATTGATTCAAATTTATTTATTGAAAACCGTAAGCGTTTTGCAGCTCGATTAAAACCAAATTCCATTGCATTATTTATTAGTAATGATATAATGCCTACCAATGCTGACGGGGCAATGGGATTTATTCAAAACTCCGATTTGTTTTATTTAACAGGAGTTGACCAAGAGCAAACAATATTGTTGATTTATCCAGATGCAATAACCGGAACGCAAAAGGAAATTTTATTTGTTCGTGAAACAAGTGAAACCATTGCAATATGGGAAGGTGCGAAGTTGAATAAAACACAAGCAACACAAACTTCAGGAATTAAAAATGTTCAATGGTTTCATCATTTCGAACAAGTGTTTCAAGCTATTGTATTTCAGGCAGAGCATATTTACCTCAATAGTAATGAGCATACCCGCAGATACATTGATGTGGAAACTGCCGAGATACGTTTCAATAAAATAATTACAGCAAAATATCCTTTACATAAGTTCGAACGTTCTGCACCTATTATGCATTCGCTTAGGGCTATTAAATCATCTTACGAAGTTAATTTGATTCAGCAAGCTTGCAACATTACAGAAAAAGGGTTCCGCAGATTATTGAAATTTGTGAAACCAGGAGTAATGGAATATGAAATAGAAGCAGAATTAATTCACGAGTTTGTGCGAAATCGTTCGCGTGGCTGGGCTTATGGTCCAATCATCGCATCGGGTGGCAGTGCTTGTGTTTTACATTATGTGGATAATAATAAAGAATGTAAAGATGGCGATGTGATATTATTAGATGTAGCTGCTGAATACGGAAATTACGCTTCCGACTTAACACGTTGTTTGCCTGTAAATGGTAAATTTACAAAGCGACAAAGACAGGTTTATGATGCCGTATTACGAGTTATGAAAGCTGCTACAGGAATGTTAACTATTGGTAATCTTATTCCTGAATACCATAAAGCAGTGGGATTATTAATGGAAAAAGAATTGGTTGATTTGGGTTTATTAACTCTCGACCAAATCAAAAATCAAAACCCTGAACTACCTGCTTACAAAAAATATTTTATGCACGGCACTTCTCACTTTTTAGGTTTGGATGTTCACGATGTAGGTGATTTTAATCGTAAATTGGAAGCTGGAATGGTGTTTACCTGTGAGCCAGGAATATATATTCCAGAAGAAAATTTAGGCATCCGTTTAGAAAACAATATTCTTGTTACTGCTGATGGTCCAAAAGATTTAATGAAAAATATTCCTTTGGAAGCAGAGGAAATTGAAGCGCTGATGAATAGTTAATTTCCGAAGCGGCAAATTTAATATGTCACACTATGCTAAAGTTTGCTGAATTCAAAAAGATAAAACTTCGGTACAGCGATACAGGTAAAGGTCGTGTAATAGTTTTATTACATGGCTTTTTAGGTTCTCACGAACTATGGGATGCCTTCATCAAAAAACTATCAAAGAAGTTTCGTGTTATTGCAATTGACCTTCCGGGACACGGTGAAACACCTGCCATTGGCTATTATCATAGTATGGAGTTATTGGCACAAAGCGTTAAAGCCGTTCTTGATAAAGCAGGAGTAAGACGATATGTAATTGCAGGACATTCTATGGGCGGCTATGCTGCATTGGCTTTTGCAGAGTTGTATCCTGAAAACGTAAGCGGTTTATGTTTGTTCAATTCTACATCCTACGCTGATTCTGATGAAAAGAAAAAAGATAGAGAGCGTGTTATTCGCCTTGTGAAAAAGGAACACAGACATTATGTATCTGAAGTAATCTTTTCTTTATTTGCTCCTGACAATTTGCAACGGTTAAAAAAGGAAGTAAACAAAGCCAAACATATTGCCGATAAAGTTTCTAAACAATCCATTATTAACAGCTTGGAAGGTATGAAGGAACGCAAGAGCAGAGATTTGATTTTAAAGTTTGCAGAATACCCCGTCTTATTTATCATTGGTAAAAAAGATACCGTTATTAATTACGAAACTATGTATCCGCAAATGGGATTGTGTAAATACCCTTCTGTGCTTTTACTTGAAAATGCTGCCCATATGGGATTTTACGAAGCTCCAAAAGAAACGGTGAATGAATTACAGTCATTCGCGGTGAGATGTTTCAGGGGAATAGAACAATTAATACAGGCATCTTAAAACTCTATCCTGTATCCTCCATACGGAAACAATCCCAACTGATACTCCTTCTGAATGCTTTGTGTATCGGTGTTATAACTTTCTCGCAAAATATTTTGTGTATTAAATATATTCTCCACCGTTATAAATAATATCTGCGAAGTTTTTTTTCTGTTTGTTTTATAAGAAAGCTTAATATCAAATCGCGAATAGTCTTTATACCTCTGTGAATACGCTTCATCATCTATATAAATTGCCTTATTAGCAAGTTTCGATTTTTCAATATCAATAGGTGTATAACGATTTCCTCCCGCTTGTGTATATTTTAAATCAATTGAAAGCGACCGATTTTTATTTTTCCCAAGCGTTAATTCATACCCCGCAAGTGCATTAAATACATACCCTCCGTCATAACTTGTTTTATGCGTAACACCATTACTTCCTTTATATTCCGAATCATAAATGGAAGTTGTAACAAGAAAATAATAATGTTTACTGAAGAATTTTTCTATCGTAAGTTCCACACCGTAATTATTTCCTGTGCCTTTATTTGTTAATGAGTCCTCCAAAGGAATACCTTCCAAAGCATTACCAACATTAATCATCGAGAAACTACTTTGCTCATTTGTTTGTACAGGTGAGTTATATAAATACTGATAATATGTTTCCAGCTTTAAACGAAAACTCTTCGCGAAATTATAGTCATATCCCAATATTGCATGATGACTTCTTGTCAAATCCAGGTTACGGTTGCTTCTGTAATAACTATCTGTTGAAGGGTTATACGTCTCATAGAAATAATAAATTGTTGGTTGCATCATACTGTGCATACCGTAACCTATACTGATATTTTGTTTTTTAGAAAGTTGGTAACGCATACCAAACCTAGGTTCCAGCGCATATGTATTACTCAATAAAAAGTCCTGGTAATGAACTCCCGTATTAATAGTAAACTTTTCAGCAGGTCGCCATTGCCAGTGAATAAACGATTGTACCAATCCCGCCTTTGAATTTTTAACATCCAGACTATACAGATATTTATTATAAACAGTAGAATAATTAAACGAACTCGCATTAAATAATATTTCCTGGTACGTTACTCCCGCCTTAATTAAATGATGTGCATTTATTTTATCTGTCAACGTATAATTAGCAATAATATTTCCTTCCGTCGAATTATCTTTCTTATCAAGGAAGCTCGCTTTTGTAGTCGGTGAAAGTGTATCCACATAAGCATTTATGTTAGTCCCCGAAACAGATAACGATAGTTTCCCAGACAATTTCGTATTAAAAAATACAAATTACTGACTCCTGCTGCACCCATCGAAGTTTTAAAATACAAATCCTCTCCCTTCTTAATATACGACCAATCGCTAGATTTCAGGTCACTATCAAGTAACGACAACTCACTTATTCCTCCTATTCCCCAAAAAGTAAACACTCCCGTTTTTCTTGTCGGAATATTTACCTTATAGCAAACGTCCTGGTATTGCGGACTTGCCGACACACCAAACCGAATTCCTAATTCATTAAACAATTGCAAAGATGAATATCTGTAATTTACCAAATACGAACTTCCATCCTTTTTACTAATCGGACCTTCTGCACCAATCTCCACTCCATTGATTCCGAGCTGACCCGTAAATTCACTCTTCTCATTATTTCCGTTTCTTAATTTTAAATCAAACACCGCAGCCGTCTTATTCCCATATTCGGCGGGGAAAGCACCGGTTAGGAAATCACTGTTGCCAAGCAAATTATTATTCAACATACTTATCGGACCACCCGTAGCACCCTGCGCCGAAAAATGATTAGGGTTCGGAATATCCACCCCCTCTAGCCTCCAGAGCACACCCAGCGGACTATTCCCTCTTACAATAATATCATTTCGCGCATCATTGCCCGACGAAACACCCGCATAATTCGCAACCATTTTACTCGGGTCACCCCTGCTACCCGCATACCTGCCCGTTTCCTCCGCCTGAAAATTCCGCGAACTCACCGTCACCAAATCATTATTCGCTTTCGTTTTATCCGTTTCCGCCACCACCTCCAAAGCACCCGTCGTATATACTTTTTCGCGCAGTTCCACCGTCAGCACTACCTCCTTCCCCGACGTCACAATAATATTACTCATCATCGCATCCTCATAACCAATCGAAGTTATCTTAATCGCGCGCCTCCCCCCAGGTATTTTTTCCAACCTGAAATTACCATCCACATCACTCACCGCACCCATCAAAGTATCGCTGTTCAGCAGAATAATATTTGCTCCCACAATCGTAGATTTCGAATCCACATCAATCACTTTTCCACGAATAGTTTGAGTAAATGTTTGTGCCGAAGCACACTTAATCAGTAAAATAAAAAGGGTTATTAAAGGAAATAATTTTTTCACGATGCAAAAGTAGGAAAAGGAATTATTCTTTTCCATTTCGAAAATTCAAATAACCTCGGCAACAGTAAAAGTGCTACCACCTACAAATACCAAATCATCTATATCAGCATTTTGTTTTGCAGAGAGTAACGCATCTTTGATTGAAGGATAAACTTTCCCATTCAAATTAAATGCTGCAGCTTGTTGGGCTAAATCATTTGCGTTTAAAGCACGTGGAATGTTTGCATTTGAGAAATAATAAATAGCATCTTTAGGAAGTAAACTAAGAATAGCAGAAATATCTTTATCATTCACCATCCCCAAAACAAAATGTAATTGTTTATGCGGTGTACTATTTATTTGCAAAAGCACTTCTTTGATACCAGCTTCATTATGACCTGTATCAGCTATAATTAATGGTTGTTTGCCAAGCACCTGCCACCTGCCCAATAAACCGGTATTGGTAATTACATTTTTTATTCCCAAACGAATATTGGAATCAGTAATAAAATAATTTAGCTTCTTTAGTACGTCCACAGCAGAAAACACTGTGGGTATGTTTTTCTGCTGATAAAAACCAAGTAATTCACATTCAACATCTGTAACCACTACTGTGCCCTTTCTGACAATATCTATAGTCAATACAAGCTTATCGTTATTTTTATGTTGGAGATTTTTTGCTTTATAAATGTCTGAAGCAAAAATAAGTGGAGCATTTTCCTCTACAGCTTTATCAATAAAAACATTTTTTGTTTCTTCTTGTTTTTCGCCAATAACAACAGGAATATAAGGTTTAATAATCCCCGCTTTTTCTTTTGCTATTAATTCAAGCGTATCGCCAAGCAATGCTTTATGGTCGAACGAAATATTAGTGATGATGCTTAATTCTGGAGTAATTACATTTGTAGAATCTAATCTTCCTCCCAACCCAACTTCTATAACCGCAATATCAACATTTTCATCAGCGAAATATTTAAACGTCAAACCAACCGTCATTTCAAAGAAAGACAGTTCCAACTTATTTTCTACTGAAGGGATGATATATTCTTCTACAAAATTTACAACATACTCTTCACTTATTTTTTCTCCATTAATTTTTATTCGTTCTCTGAAATCTAAAAGATGAGGCGAAGTGTATAGCCCTACTTTATATCCTGCCGATTGAAGGATGGATGCAAGCAAATGCGAGGTAGAGCCTTTCCCGTTTGTTCCCGCTATATGTATTGATTTGAAGGTTCGTTCTGGATTATCTAATAACTTACAAAGGGTAATGGTATTATCTAAATTTGCTTTATAGGCGGCACTTCCAATGCGTTGAAACATTGGTAATCGCGAAAACATATAATCAAGAGTTTGTTGATAGTTCATAAAAAACTTTGTACAAAAGTTTTTCCTTTTGAGGTGTGAAAGTAATAATTTATTCGAGAGAAAATACTACTATATAAGTACCTATTTGTTCTTTCGTTCCATCCGGACTTGGATTAAACTTTAATTGTTTTGCTGCCTGACGTGCTTTTGAAAACAATCTGGAACTTGTGGTGGTAGTACCTCTTTGCCCTGCAATTGCATCAATTACTTTTCCTGTTTCATCCACCACTATTTTAACATACACTGTTCCTTCTTCTTGTGCATCTGTCATTTTATCTGCCCTGCCTAAAAGACTTCTTCCTGTCAAATAAATCCCTCCTTTTCCATTACCCATACTATAGGGGTCATCTCCGTGCCCCGTATGGTTGCCATCTCCAACGCCTTTACCAACCCCTTTTCCCGAACCATCTGTGCCATCACCTTTCCCTTTTCCTTTCTGTTCCTTTTTAAGTCTTATGGCTGCTAATGCTTTCACCAAATCTTCGCTCGGTTTTTCCTCTGTAACCACTGGCGTTTCCACTTTGGTATCTTTTTTATTCTTAGGATTCTTTTTTATTGAAACAGCTGTTTCGGTTTCATCTGTTACCACATTGGGTGCTGTGTTATTACTTGTGGTACTTTTTATTTTCTCTGGCGAAGTAGCAATATCCTTGTCGTGTTGCCCTTTACCACCCGAATCTAAATTCCCCATTCCCGACATTCCAAGGTCAGCAAAAATTTCAGGAATTGGTTTTACTTCAAACGGAGGAATAGGTGTAATAAATACAATCATAAGAAATAATAAAAATAACAGCGCGTGAATTCCAAGTGTTAAGCCAAGCGCGATGTATTTGTTTTTATTTTCTGATACGGCTTCCATTTTTATTTATTTGTTGGTTTTGTTGCAAGCACCATTTTTACTCCTAAGCCATAACCCAACTGCATTACATCGGCTAAATCCTGAATGGATAATGTATTATCTAACTTTAAAATTACGGTTGGCGATTTTGTTCGGGCAAGTTCAATCTTCAATGCGTTTTCTAAATCATCAAATTTTATTGGTGTTTTATTGGGTACTCCTCCATTGCCTGTAACCACTATGAGATACTGATGATCTTTATCTACTTCCAGCGTAACTTGCTGTTTAGCTACCTGCTCGGCTGGTTTGGAGGTTGGCAAAGTTAATTTAAGCACCGAAGGATTGGCAAGTGTGGAAATAATTAAAAAGAAAAGCAACAGAAAGAACATTATATCGTTCAACGATTCTGTGCTTACTTCTGCGCCTTCTCTATGTCTTCGTTTTAGTTTCATCTTATAAATTATTATATGGTTATATTATTATATTGTTCGAATGGGCTTATTTGCCTGGTTCTTGCAACATATCCACAAACTGAACCGATGCTGTTTCCATTTTATTAATTGTTTTATCCAGCATTGCATTTAAAATAAAATAACCGATGAATGCCAATAACCCCACAAATAAACCAGATGCAGAGGTTATCATCTTTTGATATAAACCTCCTGAAATTACTCCGATACTTATATTATCTGTTAATGATATGTCGTAAAATATTTTTATAACTCCGGCAATAGTACCAATGAAACCGAATATAGGACCTATTCTACCAATTAAACTTAATACAGAAACGTTTTTTTCCATCCTGTTTATTTCCAGCTTACCCACACTTTCCATAGCTTCTTCTATTTCTTTAATTGGTTTGCCGATGCGTGCAATTCCTTTTTCTACCATACGAGCAGCAGGTGAGTTCGAGTTTTTACACAATGCTTTTGCAGCATCCATATTTCCATTATGAACATAATCTTTAATATTATTCATAAAGTTATTTTCAAGTTTTGCTGCTTTTTTAATAACCAAAAAACGTTCTATAAAAAAATAAATAGTGAGTACCGACAGTAATGCCATCGGGTACATAATAGGTCCGCCTTTCATAATTAAATCCCACAACGTTAGTGAATCTTGTTTGGGAGGTACTGCCGCAGCAGGTATTCCGGTTACTGCATTCTTAGCAGTGTCTGCCACGTGTGCTACAGCTGTAGCGGCTTGTAATAAAATGGAATGAAACATATTTTTATTGTTTTAGGTTTTATTTATAAACTGATTAAACAGTCTTAAAATTATCGAACGCTAAATTAATTGTATGTTTCCTCCAAATGTTTTGTATGTTAGGTTACTTATAAACACCGTATTGTTTATTAGACGAAAGATTTGTTATAGATTCCTCGCTGGCATCTAATAATTCATCTACTTCAATCTAAATCTTATTGGTAAATTATATTGCACTCTTACTAACTCTCCGTGATTTCTACCTGGTTTCCATTTCGGCATTGCCGATATTACTCTTATTGCTTCCTCGGTGCATCCATCGCGAAGTGGTTTTAATGTTTTTACATCGCCAATGGCACCATCTTTTTCTACCACAAAAGTTAAAAACACTTGCCCTTCTGTTTGGTTTTCCACTGCTATTTGAGGGTATCTTATATTACGTGATAAATACTGAAACAAATCGCCATTAAACTCTGGCATATCCGATACTAAAAAAGCAGCTTTATCTTCCGTTGGTTTCTTTAAGGTTATTTCTCCTTCTGGCAAACCGTTGCTTTTCGGCATACTGTCCGCTTTTACATCTGGTGTTCCTAACGGATTAATCGTCATCTTTTCATTTGTTTTCGGAGTTTCTTTAACTGTTTCATCAGTAACTGTTAAGTTCCTTGTATCGGTATGTGGTTTTTCCACTTCTGTTATTTTTTCTCTTTTCATTTCTATTATTGGGTCGTGCGGTATCACTACTTCAATAGAAAATGTAGAATCTATTTTTTCCAAATTTTTCATATCAATTGGCGGCAACGTATTTTTTGTTAATCCAAATGCTACTAATGCGATAACTGCAAAAAAAGCGATTGATATAAATAACGAAAAACTCATATTGTTATTGTACGAATTGCGCAAAACATAAGCTCCATAAGCTTTGTTTCTGTTTTCGAAAACTAATTCGTTGAAGCTTCCGATAAGTTGATTTTCTGTTTTCATAGTCATTTAATTTTTAGTGATTAATTATTCTCTTTGCTATGAAGACACTTTTTGTTTTGAAATTCCATAAAACATTTTATTATTTTTTCTAAAAACAAGTCCGGGACTTCCACACCCCGAACTTGTTTTTCCAACTTCACCACTCACCCAAATTAATTGTGCGCTTTGAAATAGATTCGAATCAAGTTATAAATTGGTATTAACTAAATTTTCAAAGAACACAATTTTTTTAGCAGTTTAACTGACTGCAAACAGTAATAATGTAAGCGTATTCGTAATCGGTGATTGTTTGATTAAAAGAGTAGATGTTTTTTCAAATGGGGACGTTTTGTGGTTTTATTTTGATTTGTAAATGCGTTTGTGTGGGTTTTGTACGCAGGAATTTTATTTAGGTTACAAAACAAACGGAAATTGTAATGTGATAAATATAAACGATACGAAACTATTGTTCCAAAGATGTAAGATAATAAATGATTATATTTAAGTAAAACGAAGTGAATTGGTCGAGATTCAATCATTCTTAAATCACTTTGATTGAATCTTAAACAAGATTAATTGAAACTTGTTTAAGATTTGATTTAGACCTAAACAGTTTTATTTAGATGTAATTAGACTTTATTTGGCACATTTTCCTTTGTTTTAGGTAAAACTTAGTCGTAAAAGAGAGTTTTGCCTACTTTTATCAACTTCTATATGCCCCATTCTTGAGATAATGTGGGGCAAAAGTTTCCTAAAAAAGTGATAATCTTCAAAATTGGCGACGAACCGAAAAAAACGTGCGTACAACACACCGACTGCCGGAGGCGCACAAAGTTGATTACACTTTGTGTTTCATTTCGCGAAGCGGTAATTTTAGTTGTTAGTTATAGAGTCAATCTGCGATTTGTTAATTCGCAACTTATGCTGTAAATAATAAAATATTACTTTTGGCACATAAAATCTATTTATTATGTCTAAAATACAACCATCCAATTTAGAGTTTCTAAAACTTCTCGGCAAAAATAACGACCGAGATTGGTTTAATGCTCACAAAGAAAGATATTTATTGGAGCACGAAAACATAATATCTTTTGCTGATGCTTTGCTTGCCGAAATGCGCAAGCACGATGTAATTGAAACTGCGACAGGCAAAAAAAGTTTGCATCGTATATATAGAGATACCCGATTTTCGAAAGAAAAAACGCCTTATAAAACCAATTGGAGCGGAAGCTTTTCAAGAGCAGGTAAAGAACGCCGGGGAGGATATTATTTTCACATTGAACCTGGAAACAGTATCATAGCAGGTGGTTTCTGGATGCCCGAACCAAAAGATTTAAAAAGAATACGTGATGAATTTGCTCACGATGCCACTCCTTTAAGAAAGATTTTAAAAAGCAAATCGTTTGTTAATACTTTTGGAACGCTTGATGGCGAGCAGGTGAAAACAACTCCTAAAGGTTATGATAAAGATAACCCAGCTATTGATTTAATGCGCTACAAACAATTTTTGCTTTATAAAAAATTTACTGATAAAGAAGTATTAAGAG
>CAILDT010000767.1 GCA_903833025.1 uncultured Bacteroidota bacterium
AATATACCATCACCAATACTTGTTACTGAATTGGGGATAGTTATAGTTTTTAATGCAGAACAACTAAAAAATCCACCATAACCAATACTTGTTACTGAACTAGGGATAGTTATTGATGTTAGACCAGTACAACCATCAAATGCATAAATACCAATACTTGTGATACCATTATACAAAACTGCATTTATTAGTGTTGTATTATTTTGAAATATTGTGGGTATTGTTGTAATTAGTCCATTATAATATAACCAATTAGTATTAAAACTAGTATATCCAGTAGGTGTTGGAGCAGTTCCAGAAAATTGTAAAATAAAATTACTTTGTACTAAAGTC
The DNA here is from genome assembly GCA_903833025.1 of uncultured Bacteroidota bacterium. Taxonomy (GTDB): domain Bacteria; phylum Bacteroidota; class Bacteroidia; order 2-12-FULL-35-15; family 2-12-FULL-35-15; genus 2-12-FULL-35-15. Next base: position 334 of record CAILDT010000767.1, read on the forward strand.
CTTCCCGAAATTCCAGTTAATTGTGAATATATATAACCAGAAGTTGTTGATGCATTAGTAATAAATGTAGGAGAACCGCTAATATTATAAAATGCACTAACACCAATAGTTATAACTGAATCGGGGATAATTATAGATGTTAGACCAGTACAACCGACAAATGCAAGACTACCAATACTTGTTACTGAACTAGGGATAATTATTGATGTTAGACCAGAACAATTTTGAAACGTTTGATTACTAATACTTTTTAATGAATTGGGGATAGTTATTGATGTTAGACTAGTACAATTTTGAAATGCACTATAGCCAATACTTGTTACTAAACTAGGTAAAGTTATTGATGTTAGACCAGTACAATTTTGAAATGCACTATAGCCAATACTTGTTACTAAACTAGGGATAGTTATTGATGTTAGACTACAATTTTGAAACGTTTGATCACCAATACTTGTTACTGAACTAGGGATAATTATTGATGTTAGACTATAACATTCAAAAAATACCTGGTTGGGAAGATTTGGCAACGAACTACCACTCTCAAAAATTACAGATGATAATTTATAACACCGAAAAAAGTGTTGGCCACTGTATCTATCAAAAGACGTAACTGAATTAGGGATAAATACTGATGTTAGATTAGTACACCCATAAAATGCAAAACAACTAATAAATGTTACTGTATTAGAGATATTTATCGATAATAGATGAGTATTTTCACAAAATCCACTTCCACCCCCTTCCCTAATAATTGTATGAACTGATGTTGAATGATAAGTAAATGTACTTATATCACTAGTGCGTTCATATTGTATTCCACCAAAAAAAAGATCAGTAAGTGCGGCATCGTACACAACAGTTGTATAATTGTCAGACATTTATACTTAATATAAATATAATAATTTTATCAGAATATATAATCAACTAAACTAATACACCCAAACCCCCAAAAAAGTAAAAAAGAGAATAAAAAGAGAATAAAAAGAAGAAAAAGAAATAAAATTGATTTAAAAAATAAAGAATAATAGACAATAAAAGAAGAATAAAGTAAAAATGGAACGCCGAATAAATAAAAAGATGGATGTGTATATAACAACGTTTAAGGATAGTATTCGAGATAAAACGACGGAATTAGGGATAAAGCATGACCAGATAAATTTCCTATTACAATATATATATGATTATGATAGGTTAATATTGCAAAAAGAAGATTTTATGAAACGTAAGCGTGTGAAGAATATAGTTCCATTTTTCGACAGATGTTGTGCGAATAGAGCTAGTGGAGAGCAATGTACACGTCGAAAGAAAGGAGAAGCTGAATATTGTGGGACACATATGAAAGGTACACCGCATGGCATAATCGAAGATCAAAATAATGAAGAAAAACAGTTGCACCAGAAAGTAGAAGTCTGGGCACAAGATATTCAAGGAATTATTTATTATATTGATAAAAAT
>CAILDT010000768.1 GCA_903833025.1 uncultured Bacteroidota bacterium
ATCAAACGTTTCACTAATAGAAGGAATAATTTTTAGGGCGTTGCCTATATAATACCTTATTTTATTGTCCATTCCTGCTTCGTTAATAAAACCACGAACCATATTTTCGAGTTCCTCATTGATATCAATGGTGTGAAGTTTTCCTTCTTCCTGCAAACCTTGTGCAAGGCAAATGGCAGAATAACCAGTGTATGTACCTATTTCAAGAATTTGTTTGGGTTGAATCATTTTACTTAACATACTCAAAAGATTACCTTGCAAATGCCCAGAAAGCATACGCGGCATTAAAATTTTTGCGTGCGTTTCGCGATTAATCTTTTTAAGGATATCGGATTCTGGTTTCGAATGCACTAATGAATAAGCTTCAATTTTTATATCTATGAACTCCATAATTGCTGTTTTTTATAAACATTGCTATACTAATAACTTTTTAATTTTCTTCAATAATGTGTTGTACTCTTCCAATCTGTCGAGTATCAATCATCACTTTAATTCCACGTGAATGAAAAGGAGAACTTGTAAGAATGGCTCTGACTTTACCTTTCGTTAGTTTGCCTGTTCGTTGGTCTTTTTTCAAAACAATTTCAACTTCTTGTCCGAGCTTAATATTTTCTCGGTACATATTTTTTGTATGGGGAATTCCTAAATTCAAAGTGTCGGTAAAAATACTTATTTTTGAGGCAAATATAAAAACTCATATTATGAAAAAAGTATTACTTATTATTCTGACTGTGTTTTATGTTACAGTTTCGTTTTCACAAAACACAATGGTAACTCGTAAATGGCGTGCTAAAGAGAATGATTCTTTAGTGAAAGCTCAAACTATATTTGAAGCCAGAAATTATTTGGTAGCTCTCCCGTATTTTGAGAATTTATTAGCCAATCATCCAAATGAACTTTATTTGAAGTACGTAACTGGTATTTGTGGCTTGTACCGTAGCGATATGCACGAAAAATCGTTGGAGTATCTTTCGGAAACGTATGTAAAAAATAGAAAAACAAACGACATCGAATATGATTTGGCTCGTGCTCAGCACTATAATTATAGGTTTGATGATGCTTTGGCTAATATTGATGATTTTTTGAAAAAGAAAGGATTAACGGAAATTCAAAAGAAAGAAGCTCACTTGTTACAAGATTTTTGTAATAACGGGAAAGAATTAGTTGCAAAGCCTGTGAACGCAAAAATTGAAAACATAGGTAATCTTGTAAATACAGCTAATTCAGAATATGGCCCGGCAATTTCTTCGGATGAAAATACAATGATTTTTACTTATGTAGGCGAGGAAAGCACCGGAGGCAGGCAGAATGAATTAAATCAGCCAGACCCAAACGGTGAATATTACGAAGATGTTTTTATTACTCATAAAGAAAATGGCAAGTGGACAAAACCTGTTAGTATGGGTCCGATGATAAATACAAACTTGAATGATGCAGCTGTATCTATTTCTAATGATGGGCAGAAAATATTTATATATAGAGACGATGCTTCTGATGGCGGAGATATTTATACAAGTACATTAAATGGTGATAATTGGTCTGCGCCCGAAAAGCTTAGAGGAGACGTAAATACAAGTTATTGGGAAGGTAGTGCATCACTTTCTTCGGATGGAAAAACATTGTATTTTTCTTCTGAGCGTCCAGGCGGTATAGGTGGTAAAGATATTTACAAAGCTACTCTGCAGTCTGATGGAACTTGGAAAGAAGTTCAAAATCTTGGGATAGAGGTAAACACTAATTTTGATGATGATGCGCCATTTATTCATCCTGATGGAAAAACATTAATCTACAGAACTACGGGAATAAAGAGTATGGGGTATAATGATATTTTTGTTACGAGATATAATGCAGCAGATACCAGCTGGTCGAAACCAGAAAACATAGGCTATCCTATTAATACAACTGATGAAGATGGATATTTTGTTCTTTCCGCATCAGGCGAGAGAGGATATTATTCATCGGGTAAAAAAGGTGGTTTTGGTAAGCAGGATATTTATTCTGTAGAGATGCCTCCCACTTTTCTAAAACCGATTATTGAAACTGTGAAAGGGAAGATTACTATTAATGATAAGCCAGGTGAGGCTACTGTAACTGTAGATATAGTTAATGGAAATAAAAATTACGCAAACTATATTTCCAATTCGGTTTCTGGAAACTACTTATTTAATATAGTACCTGGCAATAAATATAAAATAACGTATAAGGCACCTGGTTTCCCAGACCAAGTACAAATGGTGGACGCTACTTCTCTTACTGTTTTTGCAGAAAAGGTTATTAATGTACAATTCCCGTTAAAGACGGATGCAGTTGCTACTACTGCTATTGATGGTTCGGCAGCAAATAAAACGAATCCTGATGGTAAAACAGATGGCGGTTCTTCAACAGCTAAAACTAACCCCGACGGAAAAATGGATGGAGGAACTGATGGAACAAACGGTACAAAAACAAATCCTGATGGCAAGGTAGTAGATGCTGCTACAACTAAAGCGGAAGCTAAAAAAGCAGAAACGGAAGCCAAGAAAGCGGAAGCAGAATCGAAAAAAGAAGCTAAGAAAGCTGCAGCTGCCGAGAAAGCTGCAGAAGCAAAAGCAACTGCCGAAGCAAAAGCAGCTACTGAAAAAATTAATGCTACTGAAGCAAAAGTTGCAAGTAAAGTTGGTAATGAATCGAAAGTGGGATTAACTTTTAAAGTGCAGGTAGCAGCATTAACGAATCCAAAAACATTTGATTATTCAAAATTAAAAGGATTGGGTAAAACAGAAAAAAATAAATTGGAAGATGGTATCACTCGTATTACTGTAGGGAAATTTAAAACATTAAACGAAGCTCTTGATTTTAAAAAGAAAGTGAGAGATGCAGGTATATCCGATGCTTTTATAACAGCAATTTACCAAGGGAAACGAGTTTATTTAACAGAACTTATTTCGAAAGGATTACTGCAGGTAGAAGATAAGAAATAACTAATACTTTTATTTAGATTCAGCAACAATTGCCATTCTTGTTCCATCAGAACTAATGGCAATTCTTGTTATTTTGCTAATCCCATATTTAGCTAAATCAATAACAGGTATATCTTTTTCTTTAAAAGGATAAGAAGCAACTACCTTTGATTTAACTCCTGTAAAATAAATTGGCTGTTGATAAAGCAGAATGGCGAAGTCTTCGTTAGGCAACTTATAATAATTCTTTTCTCTAAGCTTAATATCTTTAATATAATTCGATAAAAAGAACTTGGTGCTATCTTGTTTTTGCACAAAAAATAAAGTTTGTGAAACAGAAGTAATACATCTTCCGGCATTGCTTACTAACAGGCTATGTTTTTGTGTCCTTACATTTACTACTTCTAAAGTTGGTGGTTGGGTAATCATTATCATCGCCAAACTATCTTTTGTTATCCAGCAATGATAACCAATGGAGTCAATATCTTTCATCACTAAAATTGGTTCGCCACCGTGTATAGGGAATTTCCAGAGTCGTTGTGTACTGTCGGGTTCTACCATTATAACTGAAATATATCTGCCATCTGGAGTAAAGGTTGGGGAATACTCACTTGTGGAGGTATGTGTAAATTGAGAAATCGTTTTTGAGGTTAAATCGTATTTGTAAATATCAGCTTGTTTATCTTCGCGAATAGAGGTGTATAAAATATATTTCCCGTCAGGAGAAAATGCAGGTTGATTATCGTAACCAACTCTATGGGTTATATTAACAGGGTTTTGGAGGTGGATGCTGTCCTTCGAAGTTTTAATATCCAATAACCAAATATCAGTATTGGGAAGTTGTGCAACTATTTTTGTTGTCATAGAAAGAAGTGTAATTAGTATAATTTGTTTTTTCATAAAATAATGTGGTCTAGCAATTGGCTAAAATTAGTTATTTTTACTTCACATCAATAAATCTATAAGTATGAAACAACTTTTTTTTATTTTTTTATTTATCACTACTTCTGCAATTGGCCAGGAGTTGAAACTGGTAAAAGCTTTTAAAATAACTATAAACGCTGGTGCAACTCCAACATCAACAATCAATTATACTGTACTTCTTGAAAAGAATAAAAATTTTAACTGGTCCGTTGATTCGGTAGTAAATGTTATTTCACAGAAAAAAGTGAAACATAGTATTGTGAAGGTGAATAAAAAAGATAATATGATAAAGCCCGATTATGAGCAGGTTAAAACATTTTCTAAAAAGGATAAAGGAGTTTATCAAATTACTTTTTCAGTTACTGTTTCTCATTCTGGAGGTATACCACATCCAGGCGCTCCAATAAATATGCAATTACCCGTTCAGGAATTTTCGCAAGGAGCTATTCTATATTATACCTGCAAAAAGAAAACGAAGAAATTAGAAATAAAATCGTTTGAACAATTAGAAACTATTGATGCTCCTTAATTGGTACACGTAAAAATAAATGCAGGAGGAAGGTTGATGGGCGTGAAATTTAAATCCACTTTTTTAAACGTATTTTTTAATTTTGAATACGCATTTAACGAATATTGATACTGAATAAATGCACCTTTAGGAGTCAAAACTTTTTGTGCTATTTTTAAAATATTTTTCACAATGGCATTCGGAATAATCGTGAAAGGAAGCGACGAAACAATATAATCAACTTTTAAGATATTGTGTTTTACCATATAGCTTTCTAAATTTTCGGCAGTGTCGCTGATGATTTTTATTCTCGGGTCGTTTATTTCTTTTAATTTTTCACAAAACTCTTTATTTATTTCAAAAGCAATTAAAATAGAATCTTGTGGCATTCGGTTCAGAAGTTCTTTGGTAATATTACCCGTGCCCGCTCCAAACTCGACAATACATTTTACTTTGGTAAAGTCGATTGGGTCAACCATTTTCTTAACCAGATACTTTGAACTTGGCGCCACTGCACCAATGTTATTTTTTTCTGGTTTTAAAAACTCTGTTAAAAATTCTTTTTTGTTCACGTTGTTTTATTTAAAAACGATGCAAAATAAACAATAATTACCGAATCTTGCCAAATTAGTTTTGGGGACGGCAACAATATCTCCCGTCGCAACATTTTTCCTACCTATACTGGTTATCTTTTTCGCTTCAATAATTTGCCTATGAAATTAAAACAAAAATGTATGCTTCCAGAGGGGCGGATGCATAATACAAATTCTCCCCTTTTTATAACCTTTGGACACAAGTTCTCTAGAAAACTTCAATAAACGGAGCAAAAAAATTTCGTGACTATAGTTAGCTCAAATTTGGGCTGATTCCCCATTGGAGTTTAACTTGTTCCAACTGGAGCTCAAAATGGTGCATTAAAAGCATAAAATATTCTTGTTAAGGTATTAAATTCAATCAATTACAA
>CAILDT010000769.1 GCA_903833025.1 uncultured Bacteroidota bacterium
TTAATGTCCAAAGCCCACTGCCCACAACAGGTGCATTTCCAGCCATTGTAGCTGTTGTTCCACATACCGTTTGATTAGCACCTGCAACAGCTGTTGTTGGTCCACCGGTATTTGTTATCGTTACCTGGCTTGTTGAAGGCGGACACGGTGCATTATCTATTTCCCATTGAAATACATTTGCTCCTGCTCCAAGCCCTGTTACTGTTGAACTAGGGGAAGTTGGTGTTGTAATAGTTCCCGCTCCGCTTACTAATGTCCAAGTGCCAATGCCTACCAATGCAGTGTTTCCAGCAAACGTTGCTGTAGTTGCACAAAGTGTTTGGTTTGGTCCGGCATTGGCAACTGTCGGCGTAGCCACCGATGTTATTGTTACTTGCGATGTTGATGGTGCACAAGGCAAATTATCTATCTCCCATTGAAATACATTCGCTCCTGCTCCCAATCCTGTTATCCCTGTTGTTGGCGATGTTGGAGTTGTAATAGTTCCCGCTCCGCTGATTAATGTCCATAATCCAGTTCCTACAACTGGAGTATTTCCCGCCATAGTCGCAGTTGTTCCACATACCGTTTGATTTGCGCCAGCTATAGAAGTTGTTGGTCCTCCCGTATTTGTTATTGTTACTTGTGAAGACGATGGCGGACAAGGAGCATTCGTTATCGTCCATTGAAATACATTTGCTCCTGTTCCCAACCCCGTAACAGTTGAAGTAGGAGAAGTTGGTGTCGTAACAGTTCCTGCACCACTTACTAATGTCCAAGTGCCAGTGCCAATTAAAGCGGTATTTCCAGCGAAAGTTGCTGTTGTAGAACAAAGCGTTTGATTTGGTCCAGCATTGGCAACTGTCGGCGTAGCCACCGATGTTATTGTTACTTGCGAGGTGGATGGCGCACAAGGCAAATTGTCTATCTCCCATTGAAATACATTCGCACCTAAACCTAATCCAGTTATTCCTGTTGTAGGTGAAGTTGGTGTTGTTATAGTTCCCGCTCCGCTGATTAGTGTCCATAAACCTGTTCCTACAACAGGCACATTACCCGCCATTGTTGCTGTTGTTCCACATACCGTTTGATTTGCGCCAGCTACAGAAGTTGTTGGTCCTCCCGTATTTGTTATTGTTACTTGTGAAGACGATGGCGGACAAGGAGCATTCGTTATCGTCCATTGAAATACATTTGCTCCTGTTCCTAACCCCGTAACAGTTGAGCTAGGAGAAGTTGGTGTTGTAATAGTTCCCGCTCCGCTAATTAATGTCCAAGTACCGATTCCTATTAATGCATTATTTCCTGCAAACGTTGCTGTAGTTGAGCAAAGCGTTTGGTTCGGTCCGGCATTAGCAACAGTTGGCGCACCTACTGATGTTATGGTTACTTGTGATGATGAAGGCGCACAAGGTAAATTGCTGATTGTCCATTGAAATACATTTGCACCTGCCCCTAATCCAGTAATCCCAGTTGTTGGCGATGTTGGTGTTGTTATCGTTCCTACTCCACTGACCAATGTCCATAATCCGGTTCCCACGGCAGGAGCATTACCGGCCATAGAAGCTGTTGTTCCGCATACTGTTTGATTTGCTCCTGCTACAGAAGTCGTTGGTCCGCCTGTATTTGTTATAGTTACTTGTGAGGATGATGGCGGGCAAGGAGCATTCGTTATTGTCCATTGAAATACATTTGCTCCTGCTCCTAATCCTGTAACACCCGATGTTTGTGAGGTGGGAGTAGTTATAGTTCCTGCGCCACTTACTAATGTCCACGTTCCTGTTCCAACTACTGCTGCATTACCAGCCAAAGTAGCTGTTGCAGAACAAATAGATTGATTTGGTCCCGCATTAGATACTGTTGGAGGAGCTACTGATGTTATTGTTACTTGTGATGTAGAAGGAGCACAAGGCGGGTTGCTGATTGTCCATTGAAATACATTTGCTCCAATTCCTAAACCGGTTAAACCAGAAGTTGGAGATCCAGGAGTGGTGATAGTTCCTGTTCCGCTTACCAATGTCCATAGCCCCGAACCTGTTACAGCAACATTCCCTGCCAAGGTAGCAGTTGCTCCGCAAACTGTTTGGTTTGCTCCTGCTACAGAGGTAGTTGGTCCACCAATTCTTGTTATAGTTACTTGTGAAGATGTCGCAGGACAAGGAGCGTTTGTTATCGTCCATTGAAATACACTAACTCCAACTCCAATTCCATTAACCGCAGAGGTAGGCGAAGTAGCTAAAGTAATAGCTCCTGTACCACTTACTAAAGTCCAGACGCCAGAACCAACAACTGCATTATTTCCTGCCAAAGTAGTTGCTTGTGTACAAATAGTTTGGTTCGGACCAGCATTCGCAACAGTTGGTGCGGCTACTGAAGTTATTGTAACTTGCGAAGTGCTTGCAGGGCAAGGAGGATTGGTGATAGTCCATTGAAAAACATTTGCTCCTGCGCCCAATCCTGTTAGCCCAGATGTTGGAGAAGTGGGTGTGGTTATAGTTCCTGTTCCGCTGATTAATGTCCAAACACCAGTACCAACAGCAGGCACATTTCCTGCAAGTGTAGCAGTATTTCCACATATAGATTGATTGGGGCCAGCAACTGAAGTAGTCGGACCTCCTGTATTTGTTATGGTTACTTGTGAAGAACTTGGCGCACAAGGAGGATTGCTTATCGTCCATTGAAATACATTTGCTCCTGCACCTAAACCCGTTACAGTTGATGTTGGTGAAGTAGGCGTAGTAATTGTTCCAGAACCGCTAACCAATGTCCAAAGCCCTGTGCCTGCTACAGCCGTATTTCCTGCTAAGGTAATTGTGGTCGAACATCCTGATTGATTCGGACCTGCATTAGCCACCGTTACTCCGGGGTTAACAGTAACTACAACTGGTATCCTATATGTACCAGGACAATAACCTACGTAGTATGTAGTAGTTGCTACTAATACAGGTGTTGTAAATGTAGTTCCAGTGCCAAGCACCACACCGCCAGTTTGTAAACTATACCAAGTAATTGTTGCAGCATTGCCACCAACCAATGTTGCGGTAAGAGTAGCTGTATTTCCAGAACAGATAGAAACATTGGCAACTGTTAATGTATCAATTGTTGGTATGGTTTGATTAGGTAATCCTATATCACCTTTAGTTGCGCCATTAGGAGGAAATTCTGTTAATCCTCCTGAATTGGTTGTGCCATTTGCACCAGCTGTAGCGGTTCTTGCAATTGCTCCATTTGAAATAGCAATATAACCACCGCCACCGCCGCCACCTGGCCCTTCTGATTCATTAACACCACCGCCAACCGCCTGATTACCGCCAACACCGCCATTAGCACTTGCAGTAACACCTGCAATTGCACCTACTGAATTTATAACAATGGTTCCGCCACCACCAGCACCACCAGCACCATCAACACCCGAATTACCACCAGCACCACCGTTAGAAGTAATTGCGCCAGCTCCTGAAATAGTTCCATAGCTTTGTAGATAAATTAATCCGCCACCTACACCACCAATACCGCCTGCATTGTTATCTTCATCACCTGCACCGCCACCACCTGCTAAAAATAATCTTCCCGTAGTGTAATCCAAATTTCTTCCTCCCAAACCACCATTATTTCTGCGGTAATCGCCACCCCAAGCATTAGTACCACTTACCCAAGGACCTAATGTTGTTGCATTCTGATTAGAAGCACCAAACGAATATCCTCCCTTTCCTCCACCAGGAGAAGTATGTGCCGAAAACCCTGCTGCTTCTAAGTTCCAAGCTGTTGTCCATCCTGCCACAGTATTATCAGGATTACCTAAACCATCCCAACCAGCCAAACTGCCTGCATTTGCACCACCACCACCACCAGAGTTATGACAATCGCCACCACCGCCAGCATTTGCGCCGGCACCTCTCGCTTGCGGTCCACCAATAATATTATAATCTGCTTGATAACCACCTATTCCTTCTCCTTTTTGAGCACCTTCTGTAATGCTTGTTGCACTAACTTGTCCGCCTCCGTAGCCGCCTGCATTATTACCAGATAGAGCAGCACCTCTAAAGCCAAGACTGCTGGTGGTGATACTTGCACCTGCGTTAATAATAGTATTTCCAACAACTTCAATAGCAACAATGCCTCCTATATGCGCAGCACCCCAAGCGGTGCAAGTAATGCTTCCAGGGCTATTTATAGTTAATGAACTATAACGTGGAACTCTTACTATTTGCACTCTGCCTAATGATGTATAACTATGTTGAAGACCGCAATCGATAGTAATTGTAGTACCATTAGGCACTGTAGCCACTTGGCAAAATTCGTAGTTACCGCAATTATTATATGCGGTAATTGCACCAGAAGTATTATCATCAGGCACACCTAAGAAAGTACCACTACCAACGGGCCATTCGACAGAAGTGCCGCTAAGTGTGGCACCCTGCATTTGAATAATCATTATTAAATCTCCGGGGGCAAGTGCTGCCGCAAAACGAGCATTTGTATTTAATCCACTGGCGGCAACTGTTATGGAAGTAGCTCCTGCGGCTGCATCGGCGGTTAATGTTGTATATTCATTAACAATCTTATTTGCTGTAGAAACGGTTATGCTTCCATTTTTCCCACGCTGGGCATAGGAAAGCAAAGAGATACAAATAAATAAGAATAGGAAATACTGTTTAATAAATTTCATTGATTAATAAGTACGGCTGCTTAAAAGCGTACTAAATTATATAAAATTTTTGGACTAGGAAACTAATTGAAAACCTTAATAGATTAATTGCTCGTTTTTAGTGATGAATTAATTGTGTATTTATACACCTTCTTTCTCTTCCTTAAAAGGATTTCGAGGGACCCAGTCGGTAGGTTTTAAATAATCAATAAAAGGTTTTATAATTCTATTGGAAAGTGGATTGCGATGACGGATGTAACACCTAAGTTCATAAGCTTTTGCGCCTACTGTGCTTTTAATTTCGGAAGCCGTGCGACCTAAATAAAGGTGTTTTGCATTATTGTCTATCGCTTCTTTAAGATAGTCGTAAAGAATGTTTTGATATACTTCCAATTCTTTATTTACCTCATAATCTAAACCTATAAAATGTGCTTCCACATCTTGTTTTAATATATAAGTAGTTTTAAATCCAACTAATTTATTGTTGTAATAGTAACCAACGAAATTAAATTTATCGTTCAATGTATTTTTCATTTCCGCGAAGTAAGAAGCCGACAAACTTGCCATACGGAACTTTGCTTTCAGATGTACATTGTTATAAAGTTTCTCAATTTGTTTTGCGTTTGCTTTTATTTCTTCGGCAGAAAATATTTTTCTTTCTATCGCCAAACCCTTTTTAACAATGCCTTTTGCACGGTGCCTGTATTTTTTACTCATTGCGTTAAGATACTCATCAAAGGTATTCCAATCAATATCAACAATCATATTGGGCTCTACTAGAAAGTCGTGATATTTGAACTCTTCTAATTCTTTCGAATATTTAATTGTCTCTTTATAGAAATCTTTTACGAGCACAGCAGCAATTTTTCCGCGAAGTTTCTCGGCTCTGCTTATTCTATATATTACATCTGCAAGAGCATCGAAGGCAAGTGTTTTATCAATTTCTTTTATGGTGGTGAAGCCGTGCTCGCCACTGATAAAAGCATTTCCACAGATAAGTAACCGCATATTTATTTTATCGGCGGTGCGTAAAATATGCGAGGTAACGTGCTTTTTAATATAGTTGGTAATAAAACATTGGAACTCTTCGGAACCAGTTTCAATAAGACTGCTAAAATTTTCGGAAGAGAAATCAATTACCTGAAAGTAAGCAATAGCAACTGGTTTGTCAGCTTCATAAATAATGGCGTAATGAAACCGCATACTTTCGGGGCGTTCCTTTTCGAGAGCGGATAAATAATTTAGGTGGAGAAACTCGCTGCCGAATTTTAATATACTGTTCCAATGCGCTGCGTTCACCATTGATACAGCATCATAAACGGCAAAGGAAAAGCCAGACGATTTTTTTCTTACAGCAGATTGTTTTTTATTCGGAACTTTATCGCAATGTATCAGCATACGTTATATATTGTTGCTTTCGGTCATCATCATCTCTCTGATATACTTAACAGGTGCGCTGCCATAACTCAAAAACTTTTCGTGAAACTGCTTCAAATTAAACTTATCGCCCATTTTTGTTTTCATCGCTTCGCGGAAATCATAAATCTCGGTGTAGCCGGTAAAGTAGCAGCAAAGCTGAACTTGAGTAACCGACACTCGCTTCCATTTATTCTCCGCTTCTGTTTTTTGCTGAAATGCTTGACGGATTAATAAGTCCATCGCTTCGTCTTCATCCATATTTTTTGTATGCACACTGTAATCCAAAATAGTGTTGCAGGTGCTGCGGAGGTTCCATTTATAGTACATCAGCCACATTTCATCTTCATTGTTTCCGTAACCATTTTCCAACATCATCCGCTCGCCATACACTGCCCAGCCCTCTATCATAGCGTTGTTGCCGAATAGCGATTTAATTAAACTTGGCGATTGGTTACTATACACAAGCTGCGTATAATGCCCCGGTATTGCTTCGTGGATATTTAGTATCTGCAAAATATATTTATTGTATTCTCTCAAATAGCTTTCTGCTTTGTCGGCTTTCCAACCGGCTAAGGTGCCAACGTTATAAAAGGTGTTGCCATTTTTATCGTACGGACCAGGCGCGGAGATAGAAGCACCAGCTACACCACCCATATAAGCAGGTTCTTTGCGAACTACTAACGGTTTCTTTGGGTCGATGTAAATAAGGTTTTTATCATTGATAAATTTTATGAGCACTGGCATTTGCTTTTCTATGGCGGTTTGAAACTCCTCTGGCTTCACGTGTGTTTCCGATATTTTATCAATCACTTGTTTTATTAATCGTAACGAATCGTCAGGTTTTGTTTCGTTGCCTTTATATTTACTCCATAATTTATCAGCGAGGACAAACATTTTTTGATGCAATTCTTTTTTATGTGCTATTGCTTTAGCATATATTTCATCGATGCTGTAGCCGCTTTGAATATCGTATTCAAATTTTTTGGCATATAGTTCTTTTCCTAATCGGAAACTTCGTGGTGTTTCATTTTTTAGATTCTTGAGCCACGCAGCATAATCCTTTATGGCAGCAACGGCGGACTTTGCAAGCAGTTCCATTTTATCTTTTTCTTGTTTCGATAGTTTTGATTTAGCTAACGCATCTTTCAAATCATCTTGAAACACTGCTATTCCACCGAGATTTTGGTCTATTGCTAATTGAGTATGTTCAACCGTTGGATTTTTAATATTGTATTTTGCCGCTTGGTAATAGGCGTTAATGTTGCGCATCTTTAAATAAAAGTTTCTTAATCGTGCATCGGGTTTGTCATACGTTCCGGTAAGCAAATCAGCAAAAGCTCCAGAAACATTGTATTCGGAAGGATTCCATTGATAACTTTTTAAATTGTTGATAGACCAGATGGAGGAGTTGAGCTGATTTTCGATGATGTAATAATCTGTTTTATTATTATCCGAAAGTGTTAAGGCATCATACTGTTTCAACGAATCTAAGTTTGCTTTCGCGAAGCGCAACTCTTTGTATCTCTCCATAGAATCGGGGATAGTGAGCACGCTGTCGTACTTATGATAACCCTGACTGCTTGCCCAGCCGGGATATATTTGCCATAAATTTTCGATAAATTGTGTTTTGTAATTCTCGAATTGTGGGTTTAAATCAGCAATTTTAACAGGTTCTTGTTTTACTTCGGTATGATTGCAAGAAACAATAATGATGCAAAGCAAGAGGAGGATGGAGAGTTTTTTCATTTTAGTTATTTTTATTTAGCGACGACAAAGATAAAATAATACCATTAACAATGCACGGTTACAAAGCGAATAATATCTTTGTGCGATAATACTTTTACTATGCACGATAATATAATTACGCTAACTACCGAAAACGATTTGACTTCTGCTTATTTAATAAAGGGTTTGCTGGAGGAGAACGGCATCGAATGTTTTATAGCAAATGAAAACATAACTACTGCAAACCCTTTGTATATGAATGCTGTGGGAGGTATTGATATTCAAATTTTGGAGCAAGATAAAGAAGAAGCAGAGCGCGTGTTGCTGCGAAACAAGTACCAAGTAGCGATGGCGGAGACGGAAAAAGAAACTGTTGAAGATGATAAAACGAATGTAGTAAGATGCCCTAAATGTGGCTCTGATGATGTGCGGAAGGAAGATGTTTCGGCAATGGCGTTTGTTTTTTCTATTTTATTATTGGGCATTCCTATTCCTTTTTTGAAGCGGAAGTATCATTGTTTTAATTGTCAGAATGAGTGGAAATAAAAGTTTGGAATCATTTTTATTCATCAAAAATAGTACTGTTATTTATCTGCCTTAAAAAACAAATAGCATTTCGAAAGAAAAACATCTCTCCCAATTAATCACAAAATTAGGTTTAAAATAAAAACCACGTTTCCTAACTTTAACAAACAGCTAATTGGCTTAGATGTATTGTTTTAAATACTTAACGAGCTTAATCCTGTCGACAAACTGCCACTTGTAATATGTTGCAGCATCAAATTAAAAATAAATATTAAACAAGTAAAGAGTTTCATCAACATAATTAAACTACATTTGATGAATGTACAATGTTTCATTTAAACTATTATATTTTATTTAAAGATTAAAACTTGTTGCAATAAACGAATAAAAGTTAATTCTATAAGCGAAACAAGTTTCAATGTTAGAATAAATATTAATATTAAATACTCAACAGATAACAAGTGGCAATCTGTTGGCAGAATGGTGTTTGTTAATAATAATAATGGGCATTGGGAGAACAAAGTATTATATGTAAAATAGAGAATGTACGAGTTACTTAACAAAACGTAAGTTACCATAAATAACAATAAATTTAAATGTATGAAAACAATAAGAAGAATTAAACCAAGAACCGACAATGCGCGTATTAACGCTATTAACAAAGCAAAAAAAAGGAAGGACATAACTCCCTCTGCCAACATTCCGCTTACACCATCCACAATTATTAAGTTGGATAATTCAGTAACAAATTTTGGCGATGCACTTAAATTACTTACTAAAAGTAGTACTGTAAATACTACTGCAAGCGGTACTGCAAAGAAATCGAAAATGAAAGCAGTTATGTTTGTAAGCCATTATTTTCAATCATATAATAACGGAATTGAAAGGGGGGTGTTCCCGAAAGCATCGCGTAAACTGCATGCACTGGATGTTAATAGTAAAAGAGTGCCCAAATTATTTTCGATAGAGCGGCTTAAAGAGTGGGGAGATAATATACGAATAGGTGATGCAAAGCGGGTGGCAGCAGGCGGTGTGGCAATGAGCAATCCTACAGCTGCTGAAGTAAACGATATGATGATTCAGTTTAATAGTGATAATAATGCGCTCACTTTAGCAAGGTCAGCATTCCAAAACGATGAGCAAAAGGTAATTAAATTGCGTATTCCGACTGATATTGTAATTTCAAAAATAATGGACGAGGTAGAAACATTTGTGAATGAAAAACCAGCTCCTGCTCGTCGCGACTATGGAAAAAGTTGGGGAATAAAATATTCGTCCGATACTATTGTAGATATAAATGTAAAAGTAACAAATAGTGTTACGGGTTCGGCAGTGCCCGAAGCAGTGGTGTTGGTTAAAGAAAGCAAAACAAAATATAGTACTGATGGAGATGGAAAAAAGGTAATCAAAACTTCTGTATCCAAAAAAGTAACCTTGCTAATTACAGCTCCCAATTTTCATCCTGCCGAAGTTATTGTAAAATTTGAAAAAGGTGTTGCCCTCTACAAGGTAAAGGTAGAGCTTGTTCCGCTGATTATTAAAAATGACAATGAAGAATAAATTATTTCTAAAAAAAGCATTTCGTTTAAAAACAAACTTTTCTTTCTTAATAAATAATGTAGATTTGTTGCTGATAATTATCTGCTGAAAATAAAAATGAAATCAATATATATTCTCTTCCTATTAATTTTATTTTCTGCTAAAATATCTTTTGCGCAGGATACTTTATTTATGCGAAACAACACAATAATATTAGCAAAAGTATTGGAAGTGGATGCTAAAGAAATAAAGTACAACCGCTTTGAAGTACCCAACGGACCGATATACACAGAGGATAAAGAAAATATAAATGAAATACATTATAAAAACGGATTGAAAGATATATTTAAGTTAATAGATGTGGTGGCAACCGATACTATAATTAAAAAACAACTGAAAGCGATGAATACTAAAATAGAAACAGATTGGAGTAAGTATAGATACATTGATAATCATATTGGACGAAAAGAGGCCAGCCAACTGCTGCTTGCAAGCAATAGCAAAACAATTATTAATTTAGAATTAAAATCAGAAAAGGCGAGGCAACTGCAATATATTGGTTTCGTAGGTATTGGCTTTGGGGCGGTTGCAACCGGTGCTTGGTTCTTGGGTGGGTTGTTTTATAATAACGATGCAATACCTGTTGGCGGATGTTTTGCTTTGGTGGCAATACCGCTGGGCTTAACTGGAATAATAAATAATTGTAAGAATAAAGCATATAAACACGATGCTGTACAATTATATAATATGAAATATTGAAATGAAAAACAACTGGTTTCTCCTTTTTATTTTCTTCTTTATTTCAATAAATAGTTTTTCTCAAGATACAATTATAAAATATAATGGTGCAACTATTATTGCAAAAGTTACGGAGATAACGCAAAAAGAAGTAAAGTATAAAAGGGTTGACTTGATTGATGGTCCGGTTTACGTTGAAAACAAATCAGAAGTAAAACTAATTATATTTTATAACGGAGTAAAAGAATATTTTGGAAGAAGTACTTTAGTTAATCCCAAAAATAATAACTCGCCAACAACTGATAGTATTAATACAAATGTTGCAAGTTTAAATAAGATAGAAGAAAGAGGAAAGTATTTATTTTATCATCAAAAACTAATTAATGAACGGGAGTTAAATTCTATTTTGATGAACACAAACGACACACAATTAATGATGCTTGTGGCGAAAGAAAAGAAAACAAGAAATTCGAAATACCTATGGTTGGGTATGTTTCCGTGTGTTATTGCATCGGCTGTGCTAATTCATAATATCAATTATCTTACCGGACCAGCAAACGTAGATAAACTAAATGATGCCTATGTAACATTAGCAATTACAACTATTGGTGTGGTTCTTTTTCCTTCTATCGGAGCCAATGGTAACGATAAGCACAGGCAAATAAAAAAGGAAGCGATAAAATTATACAACCAGAAATATTGAAATGAGAAATGCTTTATTTATATTTTGTATAATGATAACCTGCAATTTATTTTCGCAAGATACTGCTATCACCCATCATCCGAATTATTTACATGGTTTAAAAGCGGATACAAATAAAATAGAAATACTATTCAACAATCATTATTTATATAAAGCAAAAGTGTTGAATGATGGAGAAATGTTTGCAGTACTTCAAAAAACAGAAGACCCGAAAATAAAACAATTGGTGCATCAATCGCTCAATGCAGGGCTTGTTAAAAATGTTGGCGGCTTAGCTATTCCATTAGCAATAGTTACTATAGGGTATGCAGAAGCAAGTATAAGCAAAGTGTATAATAGAAACGGAACAACGGATTATAAAAAGAAAAATTTATATCAATCAATGGCAATGGTTTGTTTCGTGGCAACGCTTGCGTGTCCCACTATATCTATAATAATGAAACGGAAATATAAAAAGACAACAGCAGAAGCAATTAAATTATATAACGAGAAATATTGATGAAAAGATTGATTTATTTTGCTTCAGCATTGGTAATGCTAAGTTTTATTGCCTGCAATAAAGAAAACTGGTGGTTCCCGAATACAACAGTGCATGGGAAATGTACGGACTATTGTACAGGGCTTCCGCTTGCAAATGCATCAGTAAGTTTAATAGGAGGGGACCCAAATTATAGCTCCTCAAGCTCCAAACCTAAAACATACAGAACAGTTTATACAGATTCGGACGGGCATTATGAAATAAAATTTGACAAAGGTGTTGGTAATTATTGGTTAGAGGTTGGTTGTCCAAATTATATTTACCCTGTATATACTTTTCCCTCTGATAAATATTCCATTAATTCAAAAGGAGAAAATGAATTAAAGATCAGGTTGATGAGCACAATTAGTAAGTCTTCTTTAAAACTACATTATATAAATGTTAGCCCTTTTGATACTGCAGATAAAATTGAAGTTCATTTTTTAGAACCGAATTTTAGTTTTTCTGACGAAGCATATTACTATTATAATGCTCTAAGAATTGTAGGAGAATTTGTAAATGATTCCAGCATTGTGAATGTTTATGGCTGTAACCCATTAAAAGTATTAATCAAATGGTCAGTTACAAAAAATAGTATTACAACTAACTTTGTTGATTCGGTAAATTGTACCGCAGGTGTTACTGCGCAGTATAATATTAATTATTAAAAATAATTAATTCCTGTCACCTTCTGCACCTTCACGATAAAACATTTTCCTTATATTTGTAAAAAAAGATTTTAAAAGAATACACTATGTCAAAATCAGAAGAAGCAACATCGTTAGCAAAAACAAAAATTTCGGAATACATAAAAATAGTATTGAACGATTATCGTATAGCAGTAGAAAGCCGAGAAGCAAGTTTGATGGGCAGAAGAGAGGTGCTTACCGGTAAAGCAAAGTTCGGAATATTTGGTGACGGAAAAGAATTGCCGCAGTTAGCAATGGCAAAAGTATTTCAAAACGGAGACTTTCGTTCGGGCTATTACCGCGACCAAACCTTTATGTTTGCTACAGATAATTTAAGTTTGCAAGAGTGGTTTGCCGGTTTATATGGTCATACCGATGCCGATGCAGAGCCGATGAGCGCAGGGCGACAAATGGGCGGACACTTTGCAACTCGTAGTATTAATGCAGATGGAACGTGGAGAGATTTGATGAAGCAAAAAAACTCTTCTGCTGACATTTCGCCTACCGGTGGGCAAATGCCGAGGTTAGTTGGTTTGGCTATGGCGTCTAAATATTATAAGAATAATACTCAATTACAACAAGAACAGTTTCATAAATTTTCTGATAAAGGAAACGAAATAGCTTTCGGAACCATTGGCGATGCAAGTACTTCGGAAGGTTTGTTTTGGGAATCAATTAACGCAGCAGGTGTAATGCAGATACCAATGTTAGTTTCTGTGTGGGACGATGGACACGGAATATCTGTACCAAAGAAATATCAAACAACTAAAGAAAGTATATCAGAAGCATTGAAAGGTTTTCAGCGGGATGCTAATACTAAAGGATACGAAATATTTAAAACAAAGGGCTGGGATTATGTGCATTTATGCGAAACGTATGAGAAAGCTGCAAAAGTTTGTAGAGAGCAACACGTGCCCGTTTTAGTACACGTGGAAGAAGTAACACAGCCGCAAGGGCACAGTACATCGGGCTCGCACGAGCGTTATAAATCAAAAGAACGGTTGCAATGGGAAACAGATTTCGATGGAATAAAAAAGATGCGCGAATGGATATTAAAGAATAAACTTGCTACCGAAGAAACATTGAATGAGATGGAAGAGCAAGCAAAGAAAGTGGTGCGCGAAGCAAAAGCAAATGCCTGGAATGATTATTTATCTCCTATTAAAAACGAGTTGAAAGAAGTAAATACATTGATGGATGAGATAGCTGTCCAATCGGAGAA
>CAILDT010000770.1 GCA_903833025.1 uncultured Bacteroidota bacterium
CATTGTATATTTTTATGTGTCATGACTATTTTAAAAAAAACCATAAAATTAATACATTGTATATTTTTATGTGTCATGCAGATGACCATAAAAATATATACCTAGTATAAATGAATTATTCTGTCTCAAGTGTTTTACCATCATATCAATTTCATGAAAATAATGCAGACAATAATAAAGGTAACCGGTTTGCTTCACGTCCGCTCAGGCAATGGCGCAAACAATTGCATGCGACAAATGGATTACTCAGTTATCGACGAACAGCGATCGGAATGCCAATGGATAGACCCGGTGGCGAAATTGTAGCGACAACACCTAATATTTGTGAAGCATGCGGTGGCTCAGCAAGTGATTTAAAAACCTTGGTAATAAAAGATTCCGGCTGCACGTCGTGTCATATTACGAGAACGAGTCTTAGCAATAATAATAATGCGGCATATACTGATTCAAATGCTTATCTCCAGTCAAAATGTACCACTTATGAGCAAAAATTAGCCTATAATCCAGTCGCCGGAATCAATTATTTTAGTGCAGAAGGATTTGTATTAGAGCCCTCTATATCGCCAAGCGGCCCACAAGTGAGAGAGACCAATCAATGTTATAGCTTGAGTAATTGTTTTATTACTTCGGCTAATAAATGCAACACCACCATTTATAAACCGAATAATTCACAATTCGCGCAACAAGGCGGCGTCTCATCAGGCTCGCGCATAAGCCGTTTAAAATATAATACATTAAATAATTATGGTGCGGAGTATCGGTCAGCAATGGGTGCAGTTGGCGTGAATACTGGGCGCTATATCACGGAACCGAGCCCGTCGTACTATACTAAATTACAGCCGCAAAAAGTCGTCTATAATACTAATATAAAAGGAAAAAAATCATATTGCCGGCCGGAATATAGCATGTGCTCGAGCGAGTAAGTCATAAATATTTTGTTTCAGGGGAAATAAAATATTTATTGGTATAGAAAAATATTTGTTTGTAAATCATAAATATTGGTATATAATAAATTAATCTATATCTTCCATTTGTGGCTCCGCAACATAAGGATCAGCCAATTCACATTCGATCAGTGCGGGCATATCGGAATAATCAAAATCGTCTTCCTCATCACCCACTTTCGGCACATCGACGACATACAGCTTTACAGGTGTTAAACTAGAATACTTATTAATGCGCCAGCGAATAGAATTCATCGCTTTGACAATGCGGAAATTATTAGAGGCCCAGAAGAGAAACATGCCGTGTTCGCGGTCATGCCAGATGAAATCCGCTCCGCTAGTGTTCGTTGTCAATTTGAAATAATAGCCATTGCTGCCAATCACTTTTTGCGTGATTTCTTTCATAGGCGCCGGCCAGTAGCCGAAAGTACTGGGTAAACCATTATGAGCGCGGTAAATCATTGTGTTGCAAAGGTTATCTATAAACTCGGGTGCAATACTTGTCGAATTATTTGAGGTTAAATGGCGAATATGATTTAAAGCCGCAAATGAATCGACTTGCAGCAATTCGTATTTAATCGGCGTCAGCTTGAACGGTTTGTCTTGAGCAACAGTAGCAACAGTAGCGACAGTAGCAGTGGGTACAATTGCATTTTCAATAATTGTTGATTCCATTTTGTGGTGTAGATTAATATATTATAAGAATATGTATTTAAATCCATTTCAATTTTTTATAATATAATGCAAAGGACCAAGGAGCAAAGACAAAAGGAAGCCTTGCCCATTATAAAGAAACTCTCTGAGCTGAAAATTAGTGCGGCGGAGCATCCCGAGATTCGCCTCTTACTGCAACATATCCAAACCTATATTCAAACCGGCGAACGCATTGTCATTGATATACCATTTCCGCAAGCCGATGTCGATATCAAAGGGGTCTTGGCGACAGATGTCAAGGAGAGAGTTTGGGTCAAGTTTACTGGGGGCTAACCAAAGGGGCTGCCGCCCCCTTCAACCCCTGCTCGGTTAAGCGGATGCGATATGTCTTTTTGTTATTCATCATCAAATGCATATAATATAATCGGTGATGTTGTTATTGTTTTAAATAGTTTCTTATACTTATAATATCCTAAAATTAATGTCTGTTTACCAACATTTTGGTAATCTATAATTAAATCTTTTCCTTTACATTTAAGATTTTTGTTTTTAGGAAATTTATCATCAAAACTTTCATGGTATAAATTAGAATAAAAAACTTCAATATCATTATTATCAACTTTTTTTTCAATATTCATATTTATGTAATCTGGTAAACTTCTTATACATTCAAGTATATCTTCTTTATCTTCTTTATCTTTTTCTTCATCTCCTCCTCTCATTTTTTTTGTATATTTGCGGTTTTTCTTACTTCGTTTAATATAACGTCTACGCGTTTTAGAAACTTTCTTCACATGTTTTCGTGAAAGAGCCATATATATATAATACAGATTTAATCCGCCAATCCGAGCAAGGCGGGGGTCCAAGGGGGTGCAACCCCCTTAGTAGACGATATTATCCACAATCCATTTCTGTATTTTCTCATGCACCGGCGACAGCAACATATTAATGCCTTGGATATAAGTCTCGTATTTTTCGGGGTTTTTCTCTATTAACCGCAATGTATGATAGAGTAAAATAAATTCGTGTGGATCATAGAGATTTCGAATACTAATAAACACGTCATCAATATTATTGACCGAATGGGTTTTATCCTCCGGCGCCAATTCACCTTCATCCATAAAGATCGCCGGTTTATCTAATAAGTTGCGGTAAAGTTGTAAAGTATGTAATAAAGCCGGTTGGTCCGCATTGGCATAGGTCTGTAATAATTTATCAATACCTCGTTTGCTTAATTGTACTAAA
The DNA here is from genome assembly GCA_903833025.1 of uncultured Bacteroidota bacterium. Lineage (GTDB taxonomy): Bacteria > Bacteroidota > Bacteroidia > 2-12-FULL-35-15 > 2-12-FULL-35-15 > 2-12-FULL-35-15. Next base: position 2,844 of record CAILDT010000770.1, read on the forward strand.
AGGTAAAACAATTCACAATAATCTTTGGATTCTTCTTGGATATAACTATAGAACCGATTGAACCGCACAATGGCATTGAAAAGAAAGAACAAATCTTCTTTATTGTCTTGATTATAAGAGCGCCACAAACCTTGGCTCCAATGTGGTGACTGAATCGAGAGCAAATTATTGGCAATAGTTAATTTACTACCCTTGGGACAAAAAGCCAAAAGGGCTAATTGCGTAATAGCTTGCAGCGGTTCTAGAATAATATCAAACCGTTCTTTTTTCTTATCTCTCTTTATTAAATTATAGAGCTGAAAGACTTTATCCATTAATAAAGAGAGATAAATTAGCTTTATGTATTTATTATAAAACTGTTCTATTTGCCGCCGAGCCCGATAAAAACAAATTATTCGTTTGGATAACATTATTAAACGGAATATTATACTTCTGGCACCACGTAACGCATTTCTGTATATATTTCTTCTTCATATGCTCAATCTTATCATATTTATTATTATTATCAATCAAATAAATCGTCGAAACAATGGTATCAATTTGCTGCTGGCCTAAGATCGCATTATATTCCTCGATTTTATTCGTAAATAGATAAGGCAAGGTAAAATCGAATAGAGTGCCATTCATCGTCTCACCGCCTATATCTGGTCTGGCTAAGATTTTATAAAAGATTTTTACAATTTCTAAGGTATTCATATTCCGAAAGCCTTTGCAGACGACATATTTCTCCGAGTTGGCGAACCGACTTGTATTGGGCTTGATAAGAATGACTTGTTCATATAAATTATACAGGAGGAATAAGAGATCCAGAGAGATTTTGGTGAAAGTATCATAGACTTTGAGAATAAAAGTACCGCCCGTTTTTTGCATGGCGATAGCAAACGCAATTTGACAGAGAATTAATTTCGTGCTGACTTGCTCTTGCTGCGGATAAAGAAAAGAAAAATCAAAGCCACCGTCACCGGTGATTATATCCATTTGCCCATTGTATGTCTCATAACAATAACGCAAATTATCGGCTTTGGTTAAATCGCCTTTGCCATCCACACCTGTTTCCAAGATGACATTTGGATTATTCAATAAAAAATACTTGCTTTTTCGCCAACCGGGTACATTATGATTCGTATCGTCAATTAAGGTCATGCCATAATAAATGTCGTTGGGGTTTTTCCGCATATAAGCAAGAGCTTCTATAAAACCGCCGGGGCCTTCGGCTAAATGAAAACTCTTACAATTTGGCGGCAAGGTATTCATGAGGGAGAGAGATTGACATATTTCAATCATTTTGAAAAAAGAACGCGAGATAGGTTTTAAAGTGGAAATGGATTGTTTTGTATTGGGAATAATCGTGTGAATATATTCATAAGGGTTGGTGCATTTTTTGTATTTATCCCATTGCTCTAAGCGCACATCAATTTGTTCTTTTACAAAACTTAAATACTTGTATAGGGTCTTGTTTATATATGGGGGCTCTGCCCCCAAACCCCCATTTGGATAGTTTGTTTCAGAAGGCAGGGGGCGAGGGGCTTGCGTAGCTGGCGGATGCAAACCCCCAA
>CAILDT010000771.1 GCA_903833025.1 uncultured Bacteroidota bacterium
ATCCATACTTATAGCCGGAAGAGAAGTTAAAATCCCTGCCATAGGTTACAGTTCCAAACGGACAGTAATCTGTACAACTTATTATTTTATTTTCAGGCATATATTAAGATTGAGAAAACAAAAATAAGTAAAAAGCACCAAAAATGATTCAACTGGTTAATTCGTTTATTTGTTGCGCTGATGGAAACATAGTTAAACTCCACATCGTTATATCTAGAATACATTCATTAATCAATAATTTGTTAAAAACTTTCCCTAACCCATCCCAATCTCTTTTGTACTTTTACCACGATGGCAATGAAAAACCGAAGTATGATAAAAAGCGCAACAGCAGAGGTAGAAACACCTTTGATGAAGCAATACAACACCATAAAAGGAAAATACCCCGATGCACTTTTACTTTTTCGTGTCGGCGATTTTTATGAAACTTTTGGTGCCGATGCAGTTAAAGCAGCTAATATATTAGGTATCGTACTTACCAAACGTGCAAATGGTGCAGCAGCATATATTGAGTTAGCTGGTTTTCCTTATCATTCCTTAGATTCTTATCTTCCCAAATTAGTGCGTGCAGGGCAGCGTGTTGCCATCTGCGACCAGTTAGAAGACCCTAAACTTACAAAAACAATTGTGAAGCGTGGCGTTACCGAACTGGTTACTCCGGGAGTTTCGTATAACGAAAAAGTATTAGATAATAAAAACAATAACTTTTTAGCTTCTGTCTTTTTAGGAGATAAAACATCAGGCGTTTCTTTTTTGGATGTATCCACCGGTGAATTTTTTGTTGCGCAAGGTAACCTCGAATACATTGATAAACTTCTACAAAGCTTTCGCCCGAATGAAATATTATTTCAGAAATCAAAGAAGAAGATATTTGTTGAAACCTTTGGCGAAAAGTTTTATATCTACGGAATTGATGACTGGGCTTTTGCTTCCGACTTCGGAACAAATACGTTATTAAAACATTTTGAAGTAAATTCCTTAAAAGGTTTTGGTATTGAAGCAATGGAAGCTGGCATTATTGCAGCAGGCGCAGCGTTGCATTACCTTGCCGATACGGCACACGATAAAGTAAAACACATTTCTACCATTTCGCGTATTGAGGAGGAGAAATATGTTTGGTTAGATAGATTCACTATTCGTAATCTGGAATTGTTCGGGTCGCACAATGATAATGCAAAAACATTAATTGATGTAATAGATGAAACTGTTTCGCCAATGGGAGGACGAATGATGCGACGTTGGCTGGCATTGCCGTTAAAAGATAAAGCACCGATTGAAGAACGATTAGACGTTGTTGATTATTTTTTATCCAAACAAGAATTTAATGAAACCATAACGGAACAGATTTCTTTAATAGGAGATTTAGAGCGTATCATCTCAAAAGTAGCAACAGCGCGTATTTCGCCAAAAGAAGTAGTGCAACTGAAACGAGCTTTAACAGCTATTGAACCAATAAAAATTGCTTGTGAAAATTCAAATAATAAATCGTTACAGAAAATTGCGGAACAACTGAATCCTTGTAAAATAGTTGTTGAACGGATTGAAAAAGAAGTAATGCCAGAGCCACCTTACCTTGTAAACAAAGGAAGTGTGATTGCAGCAGGTGTTAATGAAGAACTGGATGAGTTGAGAAGAATATCAGGTTCGGGCAAAGATTTTTTACTGCAAATACAACAACGCGAGGTGGAGCGTACCGGAATCACTTCTCTGAAAGTGGCTTTTAACCTCGTGTTTGGCTATTACCTCGAAGTTACTAATGCTCATAAAAATAAAGTACCCGCAGATTGGATGCGGAAACAAACCCTTACTAGTGCAGAACGTTACATCACTCCTGAACTGAAAGAATACGAAGAAAAAATATTAGGTGCAGAAGAAAAAATACTTGCGCTGGAAATAAAACTGTTTAACGATTTAGTAATTTCATTAATGGATTACATTCCGGTAATACAACTGAACGCATCGTTAATTGCCCGTTTAGATTGTTTACTTTCTTTCGCCACTATCGCACAAAAAAACAATTATGTTCGACCACATATTTTCGAAAATGATATTATAGATATTAAAGATGGTCGCCATCCGGTGATTGAAAAACAGTTGCCTATTGGAGAAGAGTACATTGCCAATGATGTGTATCTTGATAATGAGAAACAACAAATCATCATCATCACTGGACCTAATATGTCGGGTAAATCAGCATTACTACGCCAAACAGCGTTAATAGTATTGATGGCGCAAATGGGAAGTTTTGTGCCTGCCAAACACGCTAATTTAGGTTTGGTAGATAAAGTATTTACACGAGTAGGTGCATCGGATAATATCTCTTCGGGCGAATCTACCTTTATGGTGGAGATGAATGAAACTGCTTCCATTTTAAATAATCTTTCTAATAAAAGTTTAATACTATTGGATGAAATAGGTAGGGGAACAAGCACGTATGACGGTATTTCCATTGCTTGGGCTATTGCAGAATACATTCACGAAAATTCTTCAAAAGCCAAAACGTTATTCGCAACTCATTACCACGAGTTAAACGAAATGACCAACTCAATGCCGCGTATAAAAAACTTTAATGTGTCAGTAAAAGAAATAGGCAACAAAGTTTTGTTTATGCGAAAACTTGTTGCAGGCGGGAGCGAACATAGCTTTGGAATTCACGTAGCAAAAATGGCTGGTATGCCAAGGCAAGTGTTGGAAAGAGCTAATGAAATACTTGCTCAATTAGAGAAAACAAAAGATACAGGAGGGCGGCAAGAGCTTGGAGATAAGAATAGCCGTAGCGAAGAAAAAGGAACTAAAAATTTGGAAGGATGGA
>CAILDT010000772.1 GCA_903833025.1 uncultured Bacteroidota bacterium
CTATAGTAAAAATTTAACCGGTCTAGAAAATGGCAGCTTCATTAGTTTTGAAGAAGAAGCCCACACAACCGATCAATATAAACACGGGAAAAAGTTTGAAGTGCACGGCATCAATAAAGACGAATGCAGTTTCCTCATAAACGGTAAAGAAGAACCTGATGTGAAAAAGAAAAAAGTGAAATGGTGTTTAGCCAAAGATGATGTCACCCCGCAAGATATTTTCCGCATGACGAATGAAGGGCCAAAAGAACGCGCCATTATCGCCAAATACTGTATTCAAGATTGCAATCTCGTCCATCATTTGATGCGCAAAATCGATGTCATTACCGGCTACAGTGAAATGGCGAAGCTCTGTAGTGTGCCGATGGACTTTCTCGTGATGCGCGGTCAAAGTATTAAATTAACCAGTTATATTGCGAAAAAATGTAGAGAAAAAGGCACTCTGATGCCAGTGATCGATAAGGCGAATAATGACGAAGGCTATGAAGGCGCTACAGTCTTAGAACCGAAATGCAGTTTATATCTCGAGACGCCGATTGCTTGCTTAGATTACGGTTCACTGTACCCGTCTTCAATGATCAGTGAAAATATTTCGCATGATAGCAAGGTCTTAACACGCGAGTATGATTTAAAAGGAAAATTAATCGCAGAGACTGGTGAAAAGGATAAGGAATCCGGCCTCTTTATTTATGATAATTTACCGAACTATGAATATGTCGATATTACTTATAATACTTATCATTGGCAGCGGAAAAACGGCAATCCAAAAATGGCAATGGAAAAAGTCAAAGTCGGGCACAAAGTGTGCCGTTATGCCCAATACCCAAATGATCCGCTAACAGGCCAGACAACAAGAGCAGTGATGCCAGCGGTCTTGGAAGAACTTTTAAGGGCGCGCAAAGAAACGCGAAAGCTAATCGAAACGCAAAAAGACGAATTTATGAAAAATATCTTAGATAAACGCCAACTCAGTATTAAAGTCACGGCCAATTCACTTTATGGACAAACTGGTGCCAAAACCAGTTCGTTTTATGATAAAGATTGTGCGGCTTCAACAACGGCTATTGGTCGAAAATTATTAACATATGGTAAGCGCGTTATTGAAGAAGCCTATGCGGATGCTACGGTGCCAACGACGCAATACGGCGATGTGCATACGAATGCTGAATATGTCTATGGTGATACGGATTCAGTGTTCTTCAAATTCAATTTAACTAATGTCGAAACAGGCGAACCGATTATTGGTCAAAAAGCTTTAGAAATTACGATAGAACTTGCCCAACAAGCCGGTGAACTGGCGACCAAATTCTTGAAAAAACCGCACGATCTAGAGTATGAAAAAACTTTCTTACCCTTCTGTCTTCTCTCGAAGAAACGCTATGTCGGCATGCTTTATGAAAAAGATCCGCATAAATGTAAAAATAAATCTATGGGCATCGTTTTAAAACGACGTGATAATGCGCCGATCGTAAAAGATGTGTATGGTGGAATTATTGATATCTTAATGAAAGATAACAATATTGAAAAGGCCATCGAATTTCTAAAAACGTCCTTACAAAATATAGTCGATGAAAAAGTCGGCATGGATAAATTAGTTATCACGAAATCGCTCCGCTCCGGATATAAAAATCCCAATCAAATTTCACATAAAGTCTTGGCTGACCGGATTGGCCGCCGCGATCCCGGTAATAAACCGAGTGTAGGTGACCGTATTCCCTTTGTGTATATTGAGAATCCCAATCGAAAAGCGCTGCAAGGCGAGCGGATTGAAACACCAGAATATATCCTAGCAAATAAAGGCATCGTAAAAATAAATTATTCACACTATATTGAAGGGCAAATTATGAAACCGGTTCAACAACTCTTTGCGCTAGTCTTAGAACAAATGAAAGAATTTAAAAAGAATAAAGGCCAAAAGATGCATAAATGGCACAGACAATTAAATGACTTGCGTAAAGAATGTCAGGGAGATGATGAGAAATTTAAAGAAAAAGAGGAAAAACTCAGAAATAAAGAAGTAAAAGCGTTATTATTTGACCCGTATTTACGGCACACAAATAATATGAAACAAGGGGATAGTGCGATAACCAATTTCTTTAAGTGATTTCTTTAAATGATTAAGCCGGAATAAATTCCATCGGCTTAGAACCATCCATATAAATATGTAAATCACCTAATTTTTTTTTCCTGAGATTAGCCGCATTATTTCTAGCTATATAGTCTGGGTTTTTAACAAAATCCGCGATGACTATAGCCGCATCTTGAACATTGTTTATTTCTTCAGGAAATTTTGTCATTTTAGTTGTTTTAGCCTGATAAGTACCATAATTCTCCTCATACATTACTTTTGCTAATAAACCATCATATAAATCGGGCGGTACTTGTCTTTTACTTTCAGCTGCATTATCTTTATATATTCTATCCAATGGCAATAGATCATGACTAATATTTTTATGCTGAGAACTAATAAAATGACTATCTGCGGGATTAGCCGAATCATCTTCTAACCAACTTAAGCCATAACTTGCACCACATTCAATTACGCCCTTAGTAGTTTCTTTATTACAAGCACTAGTCGCGCATATTTTCTTATAAACTTTTAATGAATTATTTTCCTCGTCATCATAAAAATAACTTCGCCCATAATCAATTATTTTCAGTATATAACTAGATTTAAACGTAATAGTTGCTAACTCCATACTGGCAGCATGCGCTGTTTGTGTCGTACGAGTTTTTCCTTCCGTGCCTGTACCTGTACCTGTGCCTGTATTCTTCATTGTAGGCGTAAAATGATAATGATACTCAATATATTTATCTTTGACCGGTTCGTACATTAAAACATTACCGAGATGTAAATCGTAATGGGTGAAAGTATTCATTAATTTCGCCAATGGTATATAAAGTTGAAATAATGCCCATATTAATTCGTTTTTAATAAATAATGAATTAGTTGATAATTCTTCTAAAGATTTTGGTTTTGGTAAATGTTGAATTAATATTGCCAAATGTTTTGAATTCTTACAGCCAGCAGCATAATCTATCGGCTGTTGGACTAAAGCATCTTGCAAAACATTTAAACCTTCAATCTTTTTCTCTGAATTAACTTTTTTACCCAAAAATGATTCCCATTGATGTTCGGTTTTATATTTAAATAAACCATAGGTTTCCAGAAAACAAGGATATAATTTATTGATTTTATTCACATATTGCCCAACAACATATTCATACATTAAATTATCAGAGGTTGGTTCTTGAGCCGATTTTAATACAGAATAGGCAGTATATTCTCGTCGCACGTTTTCTATCTCAAAGATGAATCCATTTTCAGACGGTGCGCCAATGCGCTTAATATATTTCCTTGCATAAAAAAAATCTACAAAGCCATTAAAGGATGCTGTAACTTTATCGGTTAAACCGCCGAATGCTAGACAAACATTATTATCATCTGAACAAATCATATCTTGTTTTTTTTCTTTATGTTCCCAATGCTCTTTGCCATAAGGCGTAGGATAATACATAATATCACCGCCTTTCTTTACTAGCTTGCGGGTCTTTACTAGCTTGCGGGTCTTTTGATGTCTTCTTAGAGATTTTTTCTTATTTAATTTTCTTCTATTTGTTTTTCTCTTGGTAGTCCTTGCCATTATACATATTCTTTATATAAAATATCTCTCATAACCAGTCTCATTATACATAATTCTATTTCCTCCGGAGTCGGCTTTCTATAATCCGCCTTATTAAATGTATAAGCAAACGCAATTAATTCATTTTTTGTAAAAACCATAGTGTAAAAAAGTATATATTTACACGACAAATATGTTTAAATACAATTTATCATAAAATATAATACCCTTAACAAATAATGGCACAATCACAAACATTCGAACACTATGCCAACCGCGGTTTATCGGGCTTGGGCAATGTCGGTAATACTTGTTACTTGAATTCCTGCATGCAGCTCTTATCACATTGCTACGAATTGAATACTTTATTAGAACAAGGCAACTATAAGCAGAAATTAAATCGAGTAGCTGATTCGATCATTCTCTTAGAATGGGATAAATTACGCGCTTTATTATGGTCATCAAATTGTACGGTAGCGCCTTACAGCTTCGTTCGATCCGTGCAGAAAATTGCCGAAATAAAGAAGAGAGATATTTTTACCGGTCACGCCCAAAATGATGTCCAAGAATTCCTGCTCTTTATTATCGATTGTTTTCACAATGCTCTCTCTAGAGAAGTGGAGATGCAAATCAACGGCCAATCACAAAATGAAACAGATAATTTGGCGACAGTTTGTTATACGATGATGAAGAATATGTATAAGAAAGAATACTCGGAAATGTTGGGAATATTCTATGGCATTCATGTGTCCGAGATTATCTCTATTGGTACTAAGGAAACATTAAGCGCGAGTCCGGAGCCTTTTTCTGTTATCAGTTTATCGATTCCCTCTGCGACAAACAATGGTAATAATAATGCAGTATCTCTCTTCGATTGTTTTGATCTCTACTGTGAACCAGAGCATTTGAACCAAGAAAATGGCAATGCATGGTTTAATGATAAGACGCAACAAAAGGAAAATGTTCAGCGAAAGATTTGTTTCTGGAGTTTACCTGATGTTATGATCATCGATTTAAAGCGTTGGCATAATTCGAGTAATGCTCGTAAAGCGCAACAATTAATTACAGCGCCTTTAACCAATGCGGATTTTTCCAAATATGTCAAAGGTTATAATCAAAATTCTTATGTCTATGATTTATTCGGTGTTGGAAATCATAGTGGCGGTGTAATGGGTGGGCATTATACGGCTTATATTAAAAATGCTAATGGTAAATGGTACTCTTTCAATGATACAAATGTCAATGAAATAAAGGAGGACAATATAATCTCAGTACAAACTTATTGTCTCTTCTATCGCAAAAAAAAATAACACTTTTAATATATAAATGAAGAAAGAAAGAAATGATTGGGATGAAAAATTAGAAAAATTTGCCAGAAAAATAGAAACAAAGTATATTGGATTTGAACCGATGTTATTGATTGCGGTTATTGCTTTGCTAATTATTTATTACTATGTTTTTTCGTCTTTAGGCAATAACGAGGATGGGAAAGCGTCATCTATTAAAGTCTTTTTTGAAACGATTCTCTGGCTTCTATTTATTATCCTCTTATTATTAAACGGTATTAGTTATATTTTCGGTATTGATGTTATTAATAGTATTAAAAATTTATTTGGATATGAGATAGATATTGATGAAGAAATTAATTCAGAGGAGAGAGATAAAATTAAGTTGGTTTTAAAAGAACAGGTATTTCATTTACCTGAACAAAAATATACTTTTGATGCTGCTTCTGCGGCATGCAATGCACTTGATTCTCGATTAGCTACGTACGATGAAGTCAATTCGGCATATAGTAGTGGTGCAGATTGGTGTACATATGGATGGTCTGATAATAAAATGGCCCTGTACCCTACGCAACAAGAGAAATGGAATAAATTACAAAAAATGCCTGGACATGAAAAGGATTGCGGGCACGCCGGTATAAATGGTGGTTATATGCAAGATATTAGTGGCAATTATGGTGCAAATTGTTTCGGACATAAACCCAATATTACAGAAATTGAGGCCGAAAATATGCGTAATAAACCTATCTATAAGAAAAATGATAAAGAACTCAAATTTGATAAACAAGTAGACTTTTGGCGTAGTAAATTATCATCGATCGAAATTGCACCGTTTAATCATAACAACTGGAGCATGCTTTAATGTAAGATTTATATCATATTTTTTTCAGAGAATATGATATATATATTTATTTCCTTTTATGTGTTTTATTTTTCCCTTTATTTTTTTTAATATGTCGAGTCATTTTTTTCGGCGGTTTTGTTTCAGCCAAAGCTAATAATTGTTCATATAAACCTTCGGGTATAGTTTCAGGTTCTAAATCATTTTCATAAGTATTTGAATCATTCGCATTTCTGCAGATAGTTTGTGTCATACAGACTAATCCTGCTGGAATGGCTAATTGTTCGTAATCGGTAGACACCTCTTCATCATCATCTTCATCTTCATCACTCATCGTTTTCTTTTTACCCTTTCCTTTACTATTTTGTCGTTTACTACCCCCACCTCCTGCAAAAGAAGAACCCGATGCAAATAATGGCCTATTATTTTGTAAAAGGATTGAATTAATTGGATATCCCAGCGCAGTAGGTACTCCCTCTGCATTTTTTACAATAGTTAATTCAGAATAATCTAGCATTTAAGATAGAGAGATATATTTTTAATTGTTCGTATAACGTTTAATATCTGCCGAATATTTCACTTCACGTGAATCTTTAATCACTTTCATGATTTGTTTCACCTGTGTCTCGTTACCAATACATTTACCTAAACATTCTTCTACATACTTCATTGTTAAAGGCGGTGTCTGTTTCGTACTCACAAAACGTAATCGCCCGTCAGTAATGTTTATCGTAGCATTCGTTAATTTATTGGTCTCAACATAGCCCATAATATATTCCTCTGCTGCATTTTTCTCCTCGCGCAACTGTTTGGTCTTTTCGCTTAAAGATTTGATCTGATTATCAAATGTCACCCACTTTTTAATATTCTCTTCAAAGCTCATTCTTCTAATAAGTATAGGAAATATATCTAAATTATTACTGTATAATATATGGATACCAATATCAATAATTATAATGTGAGAGAATTATTACATCTAATAAAATTACGTGAAGAAGACTGTAGTTTAGATAATGGTTATGCAATTATTATTGATATTCTCCAGCAAGTACAAGCGAATAAAGAAGTAGATTTACCGAATAAAAATGTTATTTTGTCCTTTTTCCATAAATGCTTCTATAAAATTTGTAACCATTATCGTTATTACCCTAGTGAAAAAATGGACAAGGCACTAAATAATCTATTACAAGTGGAAGAAGAGATGAAGGATACGTTTACTAAAGACGAGCCTTATATTGGTTCCTTACCGCCAAAGGTGCCGGAAATTGTCACCATTGGTGTTAATCCCGACCAATATTCCCGCGGGTTAGTCAATCCTTTGAAGCGCGAAACAATTAAGAATACACTTGTGATCAATAGTAAATTTAGAAATGATAGCGCGAACAATAGTAGCAGCTCCAGTGATTTTTCTGTTATTTTAAAAGAGCCTTATAATAATGTAGTGGCCTTAAAATTCGCTGCGATGGAATTGATGAATTCTTATTATCCGATTTCAGATTATTCGAAAAGTAACCGGTTTACTATTGAAACTTATCTATTAACGATTGGTACGAATGCCATTACGAATTTTTATAAAAGAGAGATACAACTGAGTGAAGGCAGCTATAATGCTGATACGATTTATCCGGTAATAAATGCCATTCTAGCAGCCGATCCCAGCTTAAATATGGTTACGACCCTCTATAATCAGGTAAAAGGGAAAATCTACTTTCTCTTAAAACCGAATCCACTCCCTTTACCTCCAGCCGGCAAAACCTTTGCCTTTAATTTATGCTTTACAGTAAGTGATGAAATCAATCGCCCTCTTTTCTTAAATATGGGTTGGTTATTTGGCTACATGAAAGCGAGATATAATTTTCTCACCGATTATATTAGCACCGCCACAACTACAAAAGAAATCTGCTTTAATACCGAAGCGCCGCTGGATTTTACTGGTACCAAATATTTTTTAGTAGAAGTCACTGATTATAATAATAATGCACCCGCTGTACTAAAATATCCGGCGCCTGATAAATATTCTTTTACGGTGAAAGATATATTGGCGAAAATACCGAATGTGTCTTCGCCTTATTCCGTTATCTTTGAAGATTCATCTGATCAAGTTTTTAAAACGCGCAACTATTTTGGACCCGTTAAACTCCAGAAATTGCGTATTCGTTTATTGGACGAAAATGGACTGGTCGTAGATTTAAATAATTCTGAAATGGCCATTACGTTGGAAGTGGAAACCCTAGAGATCCCGTATAAAAATATGATTAAATAATTTATTCAAACAAGCAGTGGGTTTTATGTGCGCATTATAATACGCTAAGCCATTTTGCTGTATCTGTTTATATTCTTCATCATTTAAAATACATGCACTATCAGTTGTCAAATAATGTTCTTTTTCCACTAGGTCATAGATAACACTATCAGTAAATAGCATGACGGGGACAACTCCCAATGCCAAATAGGTGGCGATTAAATTCACGTCCATTTTTTCCACATAACCGTATTTTACTTGAAGAAGTTTTTCTAGTAAACCAGTGTAATCCACTTCTTCGCATAAATCATTATATGTTAAAGTAAAACGCATCTCGCTAACAGTAACAGGAACAGGAACTTCATTGCCACTGGCATCCAACTCCGTCTTAGTCACAATCGTTGTTATGGTCTTACATTTCACTTGCATAAATTCAATAGAACGTCTTAGCTCTGCTGTTGAAATAACTTGTTTGGTCAAAAATTCCTCCAGCACTTTCGGGTGATGCGCATAATAAAACAAGAATTTACTACCAATAGGCAGGCTTGGCAGAATATCGGTGAGAGATTTGTCATAATTACAGAGAAATATCTGGGTATATTTTTTAATTCCACTATGTAACCACATATGCGACGGTTTATCAGTTAAAAGGCAATTACCGAAGGAAAAAAAATCAATATCAGCTTCCACCGGTGTCAAATAATCCGCTGCCGTTTCAGATAAATAATCAATCAGTTCATATAAGC
>CAILDT010000773.1 GCA_903833025.1 uncultured Bacteroidota bacterium
AATTTTTCTACTTTTGTCGTCCCTAAATAAAATAAAGGTCAACTATATATGAATAAAAAGGAAAGTGCCGAAGATAATTTTAACTCGTTAAATGTATTGTATTTTATATACAAATGGCGTATTCCTCTTATTGTTGCTGGCGTTGCAACTATTATTATTTCTAGCATAGTTGCATTAACTATTCAGGAAAAATATAAATCAACAGTTATCCTTTTTCCTGCTACTACCAGTTCTATCTCCAAAGCATTATTAACAGAAAACAATTTTAAGAACGAAGACGTACTTCAGTTCGGACAAGAAGAAGAGGCAGAACAAATGCTTCAGATATTAAATTCGGATGAAATAAGAAGCCGTATTTCTGACAAATACCATTTGATGGAGCATTATGGTATTGATAAAACGGATAGATATAAGCAAACTAAATTATACGATGAATTTCAAAGCAATATAACTTTCAAGCGTACTGAATATATGTCCGTTAAAATTGAAGTAATGGACAGAGACCCTGATACTGCGGCAATGATTGCGAATGATATTGCTGCACTACACGATTCTGCAAAAATAAGAATGGTGCGCGACAGAGCATATCAGGCATTGAGTATTGTCGGGAAAGAATATCGCGCAAAACAAGAGGATGTAAAACGGATGAACGATTCCATCAAGGTTATCAATAGTCTTGGTATATACGATTACGAATCGCAATCCGATAAAACAGTAGAACAATATTCAATAGCCATTTCTAAAGGCGACCAAAGAGCAGTGAAAGCGTTGGAAGAGAAATTAAAAGTACTTGCTCAATATGGTAGTATTTATGTGGCTTTGCGGGACAACTTGATTTTACAAAACAAACAATTAAATAATTTAAAAACAAAATTTGAAGAAGCACAAGTGGATGCGCAACAAATACTTCCGCAGAAATTTGTGGTGAGTAGTGCATTTCCGGCAGAGAAAAAATCATATCCTGTACGTTGGATTATTGTTGTTGTATCCACCATTTCATCTTTATTAATTGCAATTATCTTAATATTATTAATAGAAAACATACGACAGTTTAAAGGTGGAGGAACCGAAGCAGAATGACTACGGAAACCGGTTGTTAATTTCATACAACGAAAAAAACAACTGGCAACACAAACAATAAAAGAGAAGTTTGAAACAATAAATAATAGTGCGGAAAGAGTAACAGCAGAAACGAAAAAAGAAATTATTGAACCCGAAGAGAAACCAGTTGAAAAAGTTTCAGGGAACGAAAAAGAAAAAGTAAAAACAATAACTAGAATAATTGAAGTAAATAAAATGCAAGAATACACACAAAGTAATTATCACTTTTTGAAACTAATAATAAAATGGAAATTCTATTTTATTATGATTTCTGTTGTGGCTATTATTGTTGCATCCATTTTTTCCAGCGAATGGTTTATTCCTTCCAAATATAAATCTTTCGCTATTCTTTATCCTTCAAACATTACTCCGTACGGTCACGAAAGCCCTGCTGAACAGATGATACAGTTATTAGAATCATCGGATATTCAAAAAGATGTTATTCAGAAATTTAATCTTGCAAAGAGATACGACATTGATACAACATCAAAATTAGGCGAAACTGCGTTGATTGCAACTTACGAATCTAACGTTACCATAAGCCGAACACAATTCGAATCTATAGAAATAAAAGTGCTTGATACCGACCCGTTAGTTGCTTGTGCAATGGTGAGCGAGATTATTGATGCCTTAAATCGCAAGGCACGCAAACTTCAACGTGATAAAACAAAAGAAGTATTAGTGGTTTTAACAAACCAATTGAATTATAAAAAACAACAATTAGATTCTTTAAACTCCAGATTATTTGAACTACGAACAAAGTATCAAATAATAGATTATACCTCGGAAGCGAAGGAGTTAATGAAAGCATATTTAAAAGTATTAGCTGGAGGAAAAGCAAATAGTAATATGAAAAACATTGATGAGATGATGCATAATTTTGAAGAAAAAGGAGGAGAATATTATGCAGGTATGAAAGTATTTGATGAATTGTTGAAAGGATATTCGAAAACAAAACTTGATTACGATGAAGAATGGAAAGAGATGAATAAGGAACTTACCTATACTAATATGGTTACATCACCATCGCCTTCATTTAAAAAAGCATACCCAATACGTTCTTTAATTGTTTTGGTGTCGGTGGTATCTACAAACTTGTTTCTATTTTTGATTATCGTTTTTCTTGATACGAAAAGAAAAATATTCCAATAATTAATTACTTTGTTAGCGTATAAAAATATAAAATGGGTGCTGGCACTCACACTTGTATTTATAGTCGTAAATGCAGTTTGTACCTATTTTGAATTTTATTATTTCAACCTTATTCCAGCCGTAATATTAGTTGTTTTACTGGCTATTTTTTCCTTAGATAAACTTATTTTATTTGTTGTTTTTCTTACCCCGTTAGCCATAAATCTTCAACAACTGGAAGGTGGATTTGGTCTTAGTTTACCTACTGAACCAATAATCTTTGGAATAATGCTCATCTTTATATTCAAACAATTGCATCAAAACACAATGGACATAAAGGTGATGAAGCACCCTATTACCATTGCCATAATTGTAAACTTGGTTTGGATTTTTGTTACCTGTGTTACAAGTGATAGACCAGTTATCTCTTTTAAATTTTTAGTAGCAAGACTTTGGTTCGTTACTGTTTTCTATTTTTTAAGTACTCAACTATTTAAAAATTACAAAAACATAAAGCGTTTTGATTGGTTATATATTATTCCATTTACCATTATTATTTTCTATACCCTTTACGAACATTCGTTAATGGGATTTGAAGAAGCTCCTGCCAATTACGTAATGTCGCCTTTTTATAACGACCATACCATTTATGGAGCAATACTCGCTATGTTTTTCCCAGCATTAATTTTCTTTTCATTGAATAAAAAATACTCTGGGAGTATAAAATTTGCAGCATTTGTTTTATTACTGATTTTTATTGTTGCATTAATATTTTCTTATACTCGTGCTGCTTGGTTAAGTTTAGCAGTGGCTTTGGTAGTTTATATTTTATTGTTATTAAGAATAAAATTCAAATACATTTTAATAGCATTTGCTGGAGCTGTTTCACTTGCATTAATTTTCCAAACAGAAATTGTAATGAAATTAGAGAGAAATAGGCAGGATGCTTCACAGGATTTTGATAAACACATTCAATCAATTTCTAATATTTCTACAGATGCTTCCAACCTTGAACGATTAAATCGATGGAATGCAGCATTTAGGATGTTTGCCCAACGTCCTGTTTTTGGTTGGGGTCCGGGAACATACAGTTTTGAATACGCACCATTTCAAGAGGCGCGCGAAAAAACAATTATTAGTACTAATATGGGTGATAAAGGAAATGCACACAGTGAGTACATCGGTCCACTTTGTGAGTCAGGAGTGTTAGGTGTTCTTTCTTTTGTTGCAATAATACTTTGCACTTTATCCACTGGCTTCCGCTTATATTATTCTTTAAAAGATAATGAAACAAAGAAAATTGTTTTGGTTACTTTACTTGGATTCATTACTTATATCGTTCACGGTGGATTAAATAATTTCTTGGACACCGATAAAGCATCTGTACCCTTTTGGGGATTCGTAGCAATGTTAGTTGCTATAGATATTTACCACAATAATAAAAAGGTAGAAGAAGAGGTTGTAGTTAGTGCATCCTCAAACTAAACAAAGCGATATCATCCACATAAGGCATACTTTGTTTATAGTTGATAATGGTTTCCATTATCAATCTGTTTAAAGATTTCATATCCAACTCTGGATTGTTTTTTATAATCTCT
>CAILDT010000774.1 GCA_903833025.1 uncultured Bacteroidota bacterium
CGTTGGATGTAAACGCAGTTGCGTTGGATGTAAACGCAGTTGCGTTGGATGTAAACGCAGTTGCGTTTGAATCAAAGTGGATTAAAATAATAAAACACCGACCGAAAAATGAATAATAAACAATCTAAAATCCCGCACGTGCTGTATTAAAGCAATAAACCAACATAAAAAGAATAAACAAAACAACTATAAAAAAAATCTAAGGGTAAATACAAGGATTACATCCCAACACTGGAAGACTTTGCTGACTTTATGGGATGGTCGCGTTCAATTACTCTTTTTAGTTTTACAATTTACTGGTATGTCTTTTCGTTTATACTTTGCAATTTGAATATAACCCTCCGTCTTTGCCATAAAATTTTGTACTTTTGTATGATTATTGTATCGTTTTGTTGTTTTAGAGTTATTTCTAAAACATAATTTATATGAAAACAAGAACTATTTTTCTATTACTAATTACTTTTTCGTTCAGTTTTAAAAATGTTGAAGCACAAGCAGCACCTAATAAAACAGATGCAAATGGTAAAAAACAGGGGCATTGGATAAAGTTGGATGCAAATCATAAAAAGATATATGATGGCAATTTTTTAGATGGCACCCCCATTGGTACTTTCACTTATTATTATGATAATGGAATTCAAAAAGCAGTTTCTACGTTTTCTGATAATGGAAAAGTGTGTTACACCAAAATATATGATGCTGGTGGCAATATTTCGGGCAAGGGAAAATATGTGAATGAAAAAAGAGATAGTATCTGGACTTTTTATAATACGGATGGTAAAGTTATTTCGGATGAGCTATATGTAAACGGTGCTAAAAACGGAATTTGCCACGTGTTTTATGATAACGGACAACTTGCAGAAGAAAAAATGTGGAAGGATGGAAAACCGAACGGTATGGTTAAAAAATATTTTATGAGTGGGCAGCTTAAATATAACGGAACAATGGTGATGGATAAAGTGGAAGGGAAAATAACTTTTTATTATCCTTCTGGAGTTTTGCAGGCAGAAGGAATGTATAAGGAAGATGTGAAAGACGGAGATTGGAAATATTATGAAGAAGATGGGAAAATAAAACGCATTGATAAGTTTATTATGGGCAGGCAAATGAATGCTAAAGATGATTATATAAAGAAAGAAGACGAGCAAAAAGCAAGAGAACAAAGTGAACAATTGGAAATAAAAGACCCGACACAAGACGGGTATCAACCACCACATTAATGAGTAGAAAAGGAAAAGTATTATTAGCAATGAGTGGCGGAATAGATAGTTCTATTTCCGCTTTGCTGCTTCACGAACAAGGATATGAAGTGGTGGGCATAACTATGAAAACGTGGGATTACGCTACTTCAGGCGGCAGCACAAAAGAAACGGGATGTTGTAGTTTGGATTCTATTAACGATGCAAGATTACTTGCGGTGAACCTCGGGTTTCCTCATTTTATTTTAGACATCAGAAATGAATTCGGAAATTATATAATAGATAATTTTGTAGAAGAATATTTGGCGGGAAGAACGCCAAACCCTTGCGTGCTTTGTAATACACATATTAAATGGGAAGCACTTTTGAAACGTGCCGATATGTTGGATTGCGAGTTTATAGCAACCGGACATTATGCAAGAATACGCGAAGAAAACAATAGATACGTGGTGTCGCGCGGCTTGGATACTACAAAAGACCAAAGTTATGTTCTTTGGGGGTTGACGCAAGAAAGTTTGAAACGCACTATTTTCCCTTTGCAGAATTTCCATAAATCAGAAATTAAACAAATGGCTATAGATAATGGTTATGCTGATTTGGCGGCTAAAAGCGAAAGCTATGAAATTTGTTTTGTGCCTGATAACGACTATCGCGGATTCCTGAAAAGAAAGGTGGAAGGACTTGAAGAAAGAGTAAATGGTGGCAATTTTATTGACCGCACCGGTAGAGTTTTAGGCAAACATAAAGGATATCCTTTTTATACAATAGGGCAACGTAAAGGTTTAGAAATAGCAGTTGGTGAACCTTTGCACGTATTGGAAATAGTGCCGGAAACGAATACCGTTGTACTTGGCACCAAAGAAGATTTGGACCAACAACAAATGATAGTAGGGAAATATAATCTTATAAAATACGATAAACTTCCCGCGAACTTTGAGGCATTAACGAAGATACGTTACAAAGACCCAGGTACGTTGGCTACCATAAATCAAGGAGAAGAAAAGTTGAATGTATTATTTCATAGCTCGGTTTCAGCTGTTGCGCCAGGACAATCAGCGGTATTTTATGAAGGAGATGATTTGGTTGGTGGAGGAATAATTGAACGACAAATAAGGTCGTAAAATAAAATTGTTTAATTTAGCAGTTGAATAATTAATCAAAATGAAGAAAAAATATTACTTACTCGCTTTCGCTGCCTTATTCTCCATTTTATTTTTTTCTTGCAAAAAAGATAAAGATGCGCCACCTGATATGGGGTATAATTATTTCCCTACCCAACAAGGAAAGTATGTGGTTTATGATGTCGATTCCACATTTTATAACAGCGACAGCATTAATTCTAACACACATTTAGCACCAGCAACCACTTATCGGTTTCAAATAAAAGAAAAAGTACAATCAATATTTTATGACAATCAAAATCGCCCTACAGTTCGTTTGGAAAGATATATTAAGTATCACAACGATACCATACCGTATTCATTAATTGATTGGACTTTGCGCGATGTGTGGGTAGAAAACAGAACAGCAACCACAGCAGAAAAAGTAGAAGAGAACGTACGTTATATAAAACTTGCTTTTCCGGTAAGAAGTAACCAAACGTGGAATGGTAATGCGCAAAACACGTTGGATGAATGGGATTATAGTTACGGTTATTTCGACAAACAAGAAGTTATTGGTGCAGCTACTTTCGACTCTGCAATGCAAGTAACTCAATTTGATGATGGAGGTAATATTGCAATACAACGAAAATTGTATATCGAAAAATATGCACGGAATGTAGGAATGGTTTATAAGCAGGTTATTGATGTGGGTTCGCAACCACCTGTTGGTTGGTATTCATTGCTATATGGAACAGATTCATTAACTAATTTTTACAACATCCCAATTTTACAGCGCGTAAATTCGGGTATGCAATATACAATGACGGTAAACTCTTACGGTTCGGAATTCCCTTAATTAATTATGAAAAAAACGCTACTCTTAATTATTCTGTTCGCTTTGGTGAATCAGTATTTCACTTTTGCACAAACTGCATCTACTTATTGGGTTGTTTTTAAAGATAAAAAAAACAGCATTTATTCTTTGGATAAACCATCGGAATATTTATCTCAAAAAGCAATTGCGAGGCGAAGAACACAAAAAATAAATATTGATAAAAGTGATTTGCCCGTAAACACTATTTATGTTAATGCTGTGAAATCAACAGGAGTAAAAATATTAAATAAATCAAAATGGTTTAATGCAATTGTTATTTCTACTTCAGATGTATTAAAATTAAATGCGATAAAGCAATTGTCTTGTGTAAAAGAAATAACGTTGCTCTCTTCCCCTACTCCTAAAAAATTAGATGATAAATATAAACAAAGACAGAATTTAATGTCGATACCAGTGGATATAAATAAAGAGCAACCGAAAGTAAATAATGTTTTTAATTATGGGGTGGCTTATGACCAAGCACATCAGATAGGAGCAGATTGTATGCATAATTTGGGGTTTCAAGGAC
>CAILDT010000775.1 GCA_903833025.1 uncultured Bacteroidota bacterium
AGCCCCATCCCTGCGCTCATTTGCACACACGATTTGTTATTTTTGAATTTAATTGTCATTTTGCTTGGTGCAAAATTCGCCATCGAATTAGTATTATCCACAGCTGTTGCGCTATATTCAATGCTTCCTTCGGAGATAAATTTATCGTCCGAATTAGTACATCCTGCCCAACCGAGCAATGCAAACAAACAAATAAAATAAAGTGTTGAGCGTTGTTTCATTATTAATTTCAGCATTATTTTATTATTTTAAAAAGAACAATTCACTGTGTTTCCTTTCAAATAAGTGGCTAAAGGTAGAAATAATATTGAAATGCAAGAAAAATGATTGATTTGAGTTGCTAATACCCAAGGGTTTTCATCATTGATTTATAGCTTTGTTCCTTCGAAAATAAGTGAGTAATTATTTCACCATCTTCATCCCTATCAATAATAACGTGCTTTGGCGCAGGTATCAAACAATGTTGTATGCCACCAAAACCACCTAACGACTCCTGATAAGCACCCGTATGAAAGAAACCGAGATATAGTGGTTCTTTCTGTTTTTCGCTTGTTCGAGGCATATATACTTGATTCAAATGCGATTCGGCATTGTAATAATCATCACTATCGCAGGTTAAACCACCTAAATTTACGCGAGTATATTCTTTATCCCAATTATTAATTGCAAGTAAAATAAATTTTTGTTTAATGCCCCACGTGTCAGGCAAGGTGGTTATAAACGAACTATCAATCATATACCAAAGCTCGTTATCGTTTTGTTTTTTTATATCAACAATAGAATATAAAGCGGCACCACTCTCCCCTACTGTAAAACTGCCAAACTCTGTAAATATATTTGGTTCTGGTACATCTCTTTCATCACAAATGTTTTTAATCTTCTGAATAATTTCATCTGCCATATAAGCGTAATCGTAATTAAAACCCAATGAAGTACGAATAGGAAAACCACCACCAATATCCAATGAGTCCAACGAAGGACAAACTTTTTTTAAATCGCAATACACATTTATACACTTTGTTAATTCGGACCAGTAATAGGTAGAATCTTTTATCCCAGTATTAATAAAGAAGTGCAACATCTTTAATTTACACTTCGTGCTTTTTTTAATAACGGTATTATAATAGTCTATAATATCTGCCTGACGGATTCCTAATCGGGAGGTATAAAATTCGAACTTGGGTTCCTCATCAGTAGCTACACGCAAGCCAACTTTAAATTTCTTTTTACACAATTTTTCTAATTGAGGCAATTCATTTTTATTATCGAGAATAGGAATAGCATTTACAAAACCATCATTAATAAGTTCGCTTATATACTTAACATACATCGGGCGTTTGTAACCGTTATTAATTATAAAAGTATTTTTAGTAATTTTTTTAGATGCGTATAAAGACCTTATTAACGGCACATCGAAGGCAGAGGAAGTTTCCAAATGAATGTCGTTTTTTAATGCTTCTTCCAGCACAAATGCAAAATGAGAACTTTTGGTACAATAACAATATGTATATTTGCCCTTGTAATCGGCTTTTGCCATTGCAACATTAAACAGTTTTTTGGCTTTTTGAATTTGAGCAATTATCTTTGGCAGATAACTTATTTTAAGTGGAGTACCGTATTTCTTAATGATTTCCATTAATGGAATATCATAAAAATGAAGTTCATTATCTACAACTTCAAATCCTTCTTGAGGAAAATCGAAGGTTTGCTGAATTAAATCGCGGTATTTGCTATCCATTTAAAAGTGTTTAAATTAATTTGGTACAAAGTAACTAACTTAGATTGATATATTTTCATAGAAGTAAACAAATTAAATTAACAAGTTATTAAGAAGAATTAGGAATTAAAAACAATATATAAAATGAAACCAGTAAAATTTATAGAAGTAAAATCGGAGATTGGCGCAGGAACACGTGGCGCGAGTATGGGTATAGATGCTATTAAAATAGCTGCGCTTGATTATGGGAGCAATATGTTTAAACAAATAGAATCGATAGAAATTAAAACAGAAAACCATTTGTTGTTCGAACCAGCCAAGCCACCTTATGCAAAACGTATTGGCGGTATCCTCAATATTTATGAGCGATTGTCAGTGCAAGTTTCTCAAACGTTGAAAAAAAACAATTTCCCAATTATTCTTGCTGGCGACCATAGCACGGCAGGTGGTACCATTGCAGGAATTAAAATGGCGTACCCAAAACAAAAATTGGGAGTAATTTGGATTGATGCGCACGCTGATATTCATAGTCCGTTTACTACGCCAACAGGTAACATACACGGGATGACGCTGGCAACAGCATTAGCCGAAGATAACATTGCAAGTAAAATGAATAAACCAGATAAGGAAACTATTGACCTTTGGAATAAATTAAAAAAGGTAGGTGGCATTACTCCCAAAATTACTTTCAGCGACTTAGTGTATATTGGTGTGAGAGATGTGGAGCCAGAAGAATCGTATCTTTTAAAAAAGCATAAAATAAAAGCATTTACAACTGCGGAAGTAAAACGGAATGGTGTGGAGAAAATTGCGCGTGATGCGCTGGCTCACTTAAATCATTGTAGTTTAATTTATGTTTCTTTTGATGTGGATAGTATGGATTCTTCTATCTCGAAAGGAACTGGAACACCTGTACGCAATGGCATTACCGAAAAAGAAGCTGGTAGTTTATGTGTTCGCTTAGTACAAAACGAAAAAGTTTGTTGCTTCGAAATATGTGAAGTAAACCCAACACTTGACAAGGAAAATTTAATGGCTGAAAATACGTTTGAGATTTTACAGAAGGTAGTTAGTCAGCTTACTTATTAAAATTATGAATATTGAAAATACATTAGAAGAAAAAACCATTGAAGCGTTGAAAACGCTTTATGGTGGTGCGGTTGAGAAAGTAACATTTGAAAAAACAAACGCTGATTTTGTTGGTGATTTTACGTTGGTTGTTTTTAATTTTCTGAAACTATCGAAGAAAAAACCAGAAGTTACTGCTGATGAAATTGGCAATTACTTAAAAACAAATGTTGCCGAAGTAGTCGATTTTAATGTGGTGAAAGGTTTTTTAAATTTAGTGATTGCCGATAGTTATTGGGTTAATTATTTTAATTGGATAAAAAATAAATCATTTATTAATACTACTCCGAAGGAAAATGCGCCGACTGTGATGGTTGAATATTCATCGCCAAACACTAATAAACCTTTGCATTTGGGACACGTGCGAAATAATTTACTTGGTTATTCGGTTGCTGAAATATTAAAAGCAGCAGGTAATAAAGTGATTAAAACAAATATTGTAAACGATAGAGGGATTCATATTTGCAAATCGATGTTGGCGTGGCAAAAATGGGGTAATGGCGAAACACCTGATTCTACTAATACAAAAGGCGACCACTTGGTTGGGAAATATTATGTGCTGTTTGATAAAAATTACAAATTGCAAATTGCAGATTGCAAATTAAAAGGAATGAGTGATGAGGAAGCAGAAAAAAATGCTCCATTAATGTTGGAGATAAAAGAGATGCTTTTGAAATGGGAAAGTGGAGATAAAGAAGTTCGCAACTTGTGGGAGATGATGAATGGCTGGGTTTACAAAGGTTTTGATGCGTCGTATAAAATGATGGGAGTTGATTTTGATAAAACATATTACGAAAGCAATACATATTTATTAGGTAAAGATATTATTGAAGATGGATTGGCAAAAGGTGTTTTGAAACGGCGAGAAGATAATTCGGTTTTTATTGATTTAACTGCTGATGGGTTGGATGAAAAAACGCTGTTGCGGGCTGATGGAACTTCGCTATATATGACGCAGGACTTGGGTACTGCGTTGGAACGACAAAAAGAAATTAAGTTTGATAAATTAATTTATAC
>CAILDT010000776.1 GCA_903833025.1 uncultured Bacteroidota bacterium
AAATGGGTGGATTCTTAAAGGGTGCTGGAAGATTTATTTTAAAGCCAAAGAATCTTCTTAAAATAGGAGAGGTAGGATTACTAGAGGCCCAAGCTGCTGCAGCTGAAGTTGGAACTGTTGGTACTTTAGGTACTGCAGATGAAGTAGCAACGCAAGTATTGGTAGCTAAAATTCTTTCAGCTGGAGGTAAAGGTGGTCCAAGTGATCACGGCAACTTAGGCACTGGAGCATCGGGTAGTTCTGCACCGTTATCTTTTTCTAGCCCTGTTCCTAAAGCAACCCCTATTACATCTCCATTTGGAAAACGTGTTTCACCGGGTGGCAAAGGTTCTACTGACCATAAAGGTATTGACTTTGGTACGGCCGTAGGAAGTACATTAACAGCTGTTACTAGCGGACATATTAGTTATCTTGGTAATGATGCTGCAGGTTATGGTAATTGGATTGAAGTACAACATGATGATGGCACTAAATCTCGTTATGCACATATGTCCCAAGTCAATGTATCTAGAGGACAAAAAGTAACCCCTGGACAACCACTAGGTAAGTCTGGTGGTAAATCTGGTGCTGCTGGTGCCGGTAACTCTACTGGCCCACACCTTCACTTTGAAATTCTTGATGAAAAAGGTGTAAAGATAAACCCAGCGCCTTACTTAAGTGGGGCACCCGCATCTCCTATAAGTACTAGTTCTAGTTCAGTTATAGTTCCTAAAGGTGTTTCTGATCAAGCTATGGCTGTTGCCAAAAACAATCAATCTATAGTTGGCGCAAAAAATACAAAAGCCAAAAAAACTATAAGTAATTATTCAGTAAATTTACAAAGTTTATCAAGTCCAAGCTTAGGAACATCATTAACTAGTGCAAGTTTTAATGAGGATGTTGGCGGCCCTATTGAAGGAATGAATCTTGGTACTGTTCGTGGAAATTCTAGTTCTAAATGTGTAGTCATTAACTTACAGATGAAGGTAAACATTGCTCAAGGTAGTGTACAAGAAACAGACCGTATGGTTAGACTGATTGGCAAGCGCCTTACTGAAAGCGATGTTCTTAAGAAGATTGGAAGTGCTCTCTAATGGCTACCTATTACTATGCGGATGTTAGACGTTTTAAAACAGAACGAGAACAAGAAACTATTACTACTTTAGAGTCAACTACTTTAATTTCAGAAACTAATATTCAAACTAATACTAGCTGGTATGTTTATTATGTAATTGATGTCTATGCCAGTAGCAAAGCAACTTTTTCTGCTTGGCAAACTGCTTTTAATACTGGCATTGCTGGCATTGATAACAAAGGAATATTAGTATCACCTAACTCGTCTACTAATCAAAATAATGGATTATCTGCAGGGTTAGTGATAGGTATTACTGTTAGTAAAGGAACTACTGACACTAATGTTCGCACAGGAACCGGCACATTTGAAAATTCTCACTATAAAATTAGTTTTAATCGTACTGCAAAAACTACATCTGGTCAAGTAGTTGCTACACCTGAAATTAATATTCACTGGACAAGTACTTCTAGCCCTACTCCAATCAAAATTACAGGTATAAATTGGAGAACTACATCTAATAACGTACCAAATATTACTTGGACAACCACACATAAGCAGCCAACTTTTCCAGCAATTGCTATTGAAGCAGGTACTAAAGAAAATGGTGTAGGAGCTAAACTTTCATCTGGATACGAACAAAATATTACAAACTATTATTATGACGTCTGTTCTGCACAGTGGTATTTTTTAATATATCATCTTACTTTAAGTTATTCAGTTCTTTGGACCTGTGATGTAAATGGAAATAACCTTACACCACAGCCTGCACCATCAGATGCAGTGTTGGCTACAAAAAGTTCTAGACTTAAATTTAGTAAAACAGCTTTTAATAATTTTATAAAAATAAAAAGTGGTGGTACAGATTGTGGTGCTGTAGATCAAGTTAATTATCAAAGTATTCCTACTGAAGAACCAAAAGATGTTTACAGGTATAATCCACCTCCATATGATCAAGTTTTAAGAACATCTTTTTCAGAAAAATTAATTTATGATACGACTAATAATTATAGTTTTAGAGATCTTTATACCGTTACAAATAGATTAAAAAGTGTTGAAAAAGCTTTTGCAGTAAGTGAACGTGGGGCAATTTATCAAGATGTAAATGGAGCTAAAGTTTTAAATAGAAACCCTGATAAGCTAAAAGAAAGTATTTCTAAAGGATCAAATCAATGGGGTTTTAGATTTACATATAATCCAACTACATTTAGTTATTCTACTTCATCTAATAACTCAGTTGATTGGACGTTAGGTCAATCTGATCCCGCTACTTTACTTATGGGTAATTCAACCGTAGCTTTTGAATTATACTTAAATAGAATCCCTGATTTAAGTTATTTACGAATGCAATATCCAGAAGTTTCTCAATCACAATTATATGGTAGAGAATTAAAACAATACGAAATAGATGGTATTTTAAATCGTGGAACAGAATATGATATAGAATTTTTATACCGTGTTTTAAATGGAGATCCTTTAAAAAAGGCATTGTTATTTGATAGTGCGTACACAGGTGATACTGCAGATTTTGGATATACTTCTGGTGTTCCTTGCTGGCTTCAATTAAATAAAAATCTAAAATATTTTGGATCAGTAGCTAGTTTTCAAGTAAATCATGTGATGTTTGATTTAAACATGGTTCCTATGTTAAGTACTGTCAGTATATCTTTTAGTCGTTACCCAGCTTTATGGACAGACAGTAATTTAAGTGCAAGCGTTGTTGGAGCAAATGCCATTAAAAGTGTTATAGCTAATAGCGGAAAGGCACCGGGCAACTAATGATTGAAAGAGTATCAAGATATTATGACGGTTCTTTAACTCAAACTCCTCATAAATATACAGGTGATTACATTATTTCTGTGTTTAGAAATTTTCCTGATAGCAAAACAATTAACTATATTAGTTATACTTGGAAAGAAGGAGATAGTCTTTCTAGACTTTCTGAAATTTTTGGTGTAGGGGCAAAGTATTGGTGGGAAATTATGGAGATTAATCCAGAAATTGTTGACCCTTTTAGTATCCCAGAAGGAACTGTTTTAAGGATTCCATATGGCAATTGACCAAAATACTCCTTTTCATAAAAACTTTGTCTGGAACTCTAATGCAAAAGATAGTGATTATACTGCAACGTTTCCTAAAGCTTCTGATATGGATCTTATATTAATTGGTGCTGAACTACATCAAGATCCAGAAGAACATGATCGTTTGGTTCTTCATTACAAAGGTAAACCAGTTAATAAAAGACAAGCAATATTATCAGGTGACCCAATTATTTTTACCTACCGTTCAGGAAAATTAAAGTCTACTTGGCATGGGTATGTCCACCATATTCGTCAAGACAATACTTTTCAAGGAGGTAATACAGATATTATTTGCGTAGGGGCTTCCTGGGTATTAAAAAATACAGATCAAAAAATTTATAAAAATATAACTTCTGACCAAGTAATTTCTAAAATTGCTAAAAAACATAGCATGGAAGCCGTTACTCAAAGAGATCCTAGAGTAAGAGATCAAGTTGTTCAGTCAGGTCAAAGCGATTGGCAGCTATGTCGAAGCTTAGCTAAACAAACTGGTTTTGCGTTATTGACTGAAAACACCACTATTACTTTTGTATCTAAAGATAAAATCTATCAAAGTAAAAAAATGTCTGCTCCATACTTTAATTATGTAGATGATGAAATAGGTGGTGTAGTACCAAGAGAACTTCGTATGACAGGAACTATTCTTATTTTTGAACCTGAAATTTCAGATCAAGCACCAGAAGCTGGGGTAAGAGTTGATAGAGTTATCAGTGGAATAAATACTAAGACTGCTTCTACAATTAAAGCTACTCATTTGCATACAGCCCCTAAGAAGGGTAATCCTGGAGTTGTTATTCCAAATAAAACTTACTTTACAAAGAAAATAGGTAAGTGATGAGTAACTTTTCTAACAATAAATCTGATGGTACACAAACCGCTATATTTAAAAAACATCATCCTCATGAAGTAATTAAAGATTTAGTAAACTCTAAACACATTGCTCAATCATATAATGAGGCACATAAATATCAACACAGGGCAAAAGTTAGTATTGTAGGGCACGCTACTCTTCGTCCTTATGATCCAATCTATCTTGATGGTCTTCCTAACGGTATGTCAGGATACTGGACAGTTCTTTCTATTGAGCATGTATTTGGCGGACGTGTTGCAAATTACATTTTAAATCTTGAAGTTGGCACAGATTTTGTTGGTGATATTGATCCTAAAGCTAAAGACAGATCTGATACCAGAGATGTTCAAAGTGATTTTGCAAACCAATCATTGACTGCTGCGTCTTCTAAATTAACAGAGTATAACTTGTCTCCAAACTCTTCGACTCTTAATCCTTCCTATGGAACGACTATTAAAACAGCGGTACAAAATAAATCTCAAATTGCTGTACCTACAGTTATTGGAAGTACTAAATTTAAGTCTTCTTCACCAAATATTGATGGAATTAAAAAGACAATACAATGGTCTGCTACTAGTGGTGGAAAGGTATTAAGATGAATTATAATACTGAGTATATGATGGATCCTCAAGGTCGCCCTCGTTTTTATGGTCTTTATTCTGGACAAGTAACTAGTGTAAAAGATCCTTTAAATAAAAATAGAATTCAAATTTTAGTTCATGGCCCTACTGGTGTTGAATCACATAATTGGGCTCCAGCTTGTTTACCTATTACAGACTCCTCTTATCATCCAGATCATCAACCCCATACTGCTGCACAAATTGCGGCGCTATTAACAACTACATCTACTACAGCATCTGATCCTCAGGGGGGATCAGTTACTATTCCTGCGCTTACTATTGTAGCTAAAAGTGCTAGTGGACAATTAAACCATCCGCATACTACTACTAAAACTATGGTTACAAAAAATGTTGCGGTAACTGCACCTACATCTACAACAGACACCCAGGAAAATAGCACCTATACTACTGCTAGTGGTCTTAGTGCTCCTGGAACTACTAGTTTATCTACTAGTCTTAAGACTCCGGAGCATACGTTTCACAGGACTATTCCTGCGGTAAACCAACTAGTTTGGGTAATGTTTATTGCTGGGGATCCTGATTACCCAGTATGGATAGGAGTACAGTCATGAGTAGAGCCATATCTTTTCCATACACAATTGATCCAAATGGTGTAGCTGAATATACAGAATCAGCTACTAAAATTTATGTTGATAGGGTTTTAACTTTGTTATCCTACTATGTAGGACAACGTCCTATGCTCCCTACTTATGGGGTTAACTGGAGTAAATCTTTATTTGAAAATGATAGTGATGCTCAAATTGCCATCCCTCTAGCAATTTCAGAAGCTATTGCAAAATGGATTCCAGAAGTTTCTGTAACCTCAGTAGATTTTGTTGGGAATAACTTTGATGGTACAGAAAATGTAATTGTGTCTTTAAAGCTGCCGGATGATACACTTACTTCCTTAACGATCAATACAGGCACCATTAACTATAGCGGAACTATTGCGGGGTAATTATGCAAATTGACTATACATCCAGAGACTTTGCCGCATTAAAAGCGGATCTAATTGCACTCATTAAAGAGCGTACTGGTACTACTTGGAACCCTACTGATTATTCAGATTTAGGTAACGTACTTGTAGAAACATTTGCTTATATGGGTGACATTATGTCACATTACCTAGACCGAATTGCTAATGAAACAACTATTGACACCGCTATTCAACGTAAAACTTTGCTCTCTTTTGCACAACTTTATGACTATGTTATTTCAGGTCCTACCCCAGCAACTGTAAATGTAACCTTTACTAACGTAAGTTCTAATACTATTGATATTCCTATTGGAACACAAGTTATGGCGCCTTTATCTTTTGGTGCTTATTCTGAAGTATACTTTGAAACTACAGTGGCAGCAACAGCTATATCTCCTGGAACAGCTATTACTTTACTGTGTCAAGAAGGAAAGACAGTAAATACAGATAAACCAGACTTAATTGATAGTACTTACAACGTCGCTCTTCCAGCTAACTTAGGTTCTTCAGATGGTTCGGCTAATCAAACATTTTACGTTGCTGAAACAGGCGTTGTAAATAACTCTATTACAGTTTACGTAGGTCAAGGTGTTGCTTTTGGTAACTGGACCTATAAAGATAATATTTTTGAGGCTGGTCCAGAAGACAGAGTATTTACTACCTCGCCTAATGAAGACGGAACAATTAACATTGTTTTTGGAGATAACGTAAACGGTGCTATTCCTCCTAGTGGTCAGCTTATTAGCGCAACATATAAAGTTAGCGTTGGTTCTGCAGGAAATATTAAATCTCTTGCCGTTACAGAAGTTACATTTTTTCCTGGAAATTTAGATCCACAAATAACAACCTACTTTACGGTATCTAATAACGCTCCAGCTGCTGGCGGTGCTGATGCAGATTCAGCAGTTAACATTAAAAATAAAATTAAAGCTGCAGTTATTACTCGTCGTAGAGCAGTAACACTAAATGATTACGCACAACTTGCTTTACTTGCAGACGGTGTTGGAAAAGCTAACGCTGCCGCAAGTGTCTATACAAATGTTAATCTATATGTACAGCCTATGAATGATGGTCAAGCAGCCACAGGTTATCCACAAGCTAATATTATCGGTGTTGCTACAACTGGTTCTGCAGTTACCTTTGCTACTGATGTGGAACATGGATTTGCTATAGGAAATACTCTAAATATTACAGGTATTAACCCAATTGCGTATAATTTACAAAACATTGTAATCACGGCTATTCCAACAACTACATCATTTACCGTTGCAAGTACAGTTACTTCAACATATGTTGCTGGCGGTATTGCTATTTCATTAACTCCTACTTCAGCATGGACTAACTTATCTTCAACAGTCCAAAAGTACATAGCAGATAAAACTTTATTAGGAACTACAGTAACTGTTCTTCCTCCAACATACGTGCCAATTTATTTATCAGCTACAATATCTGCAGATTCAGCGTTTAAAAACTCAGATATACGTTTAGGTATTTATCAAGAGCTTCTTGGAGAAGGCGGAATGTTTTATTACGACAATAACGTATTTGGTGATGTAATTAACTTATCACAAATAACTGCGGTTATTCAATCTGTGCCAGGTGTTATCTCTGCAACGGTAACTCAGTTTTCTAGAGATGGGTCGGTTACTGTAAATAACTCTTTAACTTTGGCTGCAAATGAGATCCCATATCTTCTTGCCTCCGCTCTAACAACTACAATTAGCGGCGGTATTTAATAAATGTCAAAATACGGTACTAATAGATATGGTTCTGGAATACGTTACGGCGTTAATTCTGTAGTAAGCGTTTACTATCAATCAAATATTATTGCAGTTTCAAGTAATTACCAAACTGTAAATCTTTATTGGAATAATATTTCTCCAGATCCAGCTGATATTGCTCCAACGCATTGGGCTTTAGTTAAAAGTTATACGGGTACGTTGGACGACCCTACTAAAGGTATAATTCTTGATGGCGGTACTTTTTCTACCCTTAAAACTTTTTATACTGATATTAATATAGATAGGGAAGATTTAGAAATTTCGTACTCTATTTGGTTATTTAATGGAGTTACTTGGATATTTTGTGGTAGTGCATACGCTATTACCATTGCAGATAAAAACTCATTATTTAAAATAAGTAGCTGGTTGCCTAAAGCTTGGCTTAATAGTACAAGTGGTGTTGGAGAAGGTCTTTCTTATAATGAATATAATAGTTTAGTAACTACTTTAGGTGTATTTTCATTTATGTATGATTATATGCGAGTACAAGGTAGTCTTTTATTAAACTCTCTTAATCCTTTTTATACCCCAAGTGCTCTTTTAAAGTATAAGCCTACAAGTTTAGGGTTTACTTATGAAGCAGCTTTAGGCGATATATATAATCGTTCTCTTTCTTCAACAGGAAATATTATAAATTCTTATAAAGGAACTGTTTTAGGGATAAAAGCTTATACTACTGCGCTTACTCACTGGAATGCTCAATATACTTTAGGTCATAATATGATGTTAGATTATAATGACTGTTCTTTTGAAGAATCTACGGGACGTTGGGGTGTTTCTGCAGGTACTTTAACTAAAGCTACTTATATTGCAGAAGGCATTTCCGCTCCTGCGCCTTTTGTAGATATTTTATATCCTCCAAAAAATGTTGGAGTAGGGAAACTAAACACTACGGGAGCAAATATAGTAACAATGTCTTTACCTGCTTCAGGTCTTGATGTAAAAACTGTTGGTATTCCTGTTAAAGAAAATACAAGATATTTATTTAGTGGTTGGGCTAGACATGATACCGTTGGTAAAATTATTTTTGCAAACATTACTTGGTATGATCAATTTGGTAATTCTTTAGGTACTACTGCTACAGGACCTAGATTGTATACTACAACTGCATTTCAAGAATTTAGTACAGCTTCTGATTCTGGAAGAAATGGAAAACTTTCTCCATTAAGAGCTGTTTTTGCAAAAGTTAATGTGTCTGTTTATAGTAATATATTTATTTTAAATGATTCAATTGATGGTATACTCGATACCTCAGTACTAGGATAGTAAGGAAAAATAATGGCTTATAAACTTTTTGCATCAGGTGATGTTTTAACTGCATCAGACGTAAACTCATACATAATGAAACAAACGGTTATGGTCTTTGCTGATGCTTCTGCCAGAACCACTGCTCTTTCAGGAGTTTTGGCTGCTGGAATGGTTTCTTATCTTACTGGTACAAACTCTCTTGAAACATATAATGGGTCCGCCTGGACAGCTAATGGCACGGGTGATGTAGCTACTACTGGCACACAAACTTTAACTAATAAAACGCTTACTTCTCCTGTTATTACTCAAGGTACATCTACACCTTCATTTACAACTAATGCTTATACCCTTGTTGCAGGTGATGCTGGACAATTCTTACTAGCTTCAAACTCTACAACAGCAGGAACAATTAATATTCCAACTGATGCTACTTATGCTTTTGCTAATGGAACACAAATTCATATTCAACAAACTGGAACTGGGCAATTAACTATTCAAGCTACAACATCTGGAACAACAACTGTTGTTTCTACTGGTCTTTCTTCAATAGCGCCAAAGATTCGAGCTCAATATTCAGTAGCAACTATTATGAAAACTTCAACAAATAACTGGACTGTTTTTGGAGATATTGCCTAATGCCTATTGCCGGTGTTATTTCTTCATCTCAATATAGATCTTATACTATATTAGGAACCTACACTTCAACCACTACGTTTTCTATTCCAGCAGGAAAAACTAGAATGGCAGTATTTTATCAAGCTGGCGGCGGACAAGGTGGAATGGGTGGTAATCCTGTATCTGGAGGTTCTGGTGGTGCTGGCGGAGGCGGTGGCG
>CAILDT010000777.1 GCA_903833025.1 uncultured Bacteroidota bacterium
CTTTGGCGATATTCTTCTGTTGCGTGTTTGGTTTCCGTTTTCATCCAACACTTTCGATTCGATAATATTAAAAATTAATTCCGGGTTTACATTTCCACAGGTAACACATTCGCTTTCGTTTGCATTTACCTGATTTATTAATGTTTTAAAATAAATAACCGACTCCACCGGATTGCCATTATAAATAGGGTAACCGCCTTTATCAAGCAAAAGTAATTTATCAAACATTTTAAAAATATCAGAACTCGGTTGATGAATAACAACAAACACAAGTTTACCTTTTAAAGCAAGTTCTTTGAGCAAATCCATTATGTTTTCCGAATCTCTCGACGACAAACCAGAAGTTGGTTCATCCACAAAAAGAACAGAAGGTTCGCGAATTAATTCAAGAGCAATGTTTAATCGTTTCCTTTGTCCGCCACTAATGGTAATATCAAGAGGATTACCAACTCGTAAATCTTTTGTTTCAATCAATCCCAAATCATTAAGCATATTGGTAACCAACTCGTGAATCTTTTCATCACTTAAATCAGCAAAACATAATTTAGAATTGTAATATAAATTTTGATAAACGGTAAGTTCTTCAATAAGTAAATCATCCTGCGGAATAAACCCTATAACTCCTTCCAACTTCTTTTTTTCTTTATGAAGATTATAACCATTCACCAGCACTTCTCCTGCCGAAGGTTTATTATTTCCGTTAAGTATATTCAGCAACGTGGATTTACCAGCGCCGCTGCCACCCATTATTCCAATAAGCTTTCCAGAGTTTTCTGTAAATCGTAAAGGATGCAAACCTGTTTTACCATTCTTGAATTTATATTCCAGATTATTTACTTCAAATACAATTTTACTTTCTGTATCATCTTTCAAAAAACAACTTACAATATCGCTATAATATATCGGTTGAATTTTAGAACTGCGAATGGAAGAACCAGGAGAGAGTATATAAATTTTGGAAGGAGAAATAATCTGTGAGTTCAAAAACAATTCCGCATTTCCATAATAGCGAATTAAATATATTCCAACACTATTGATATGCAACACCACTAATTCGCCCGGAAGCGAATCTGCCTGAAAATGTTTCGCATACAGATTCGCTTCATCTTTCTTTTTCCGTATCGCCAGAAAGTTTGCAGAATCTTCTATTTGAGAAATATCATTTTTGGCAGCCAACTGCAAACACTGAATAAATTCTTCATCCAGAATATTAAATGATGATGAAACAGTAGAAACAAATTCCATTTCCTGTTCCGACACATTGCCGTTCGAACTAATAAATTCAATAAGATTAAGTAATACTATGAACTTCTGTTTTTGCGTAAGCTCCTCGTTAATCTGGTTGCAAATAACAATTACTTTAACCGAACTCACCGCTAAGCGTCTTCTTTTTTTCTCTCCTTCCGCCCCGCTATCAAGCGATTTCAGATACTCATCATAAATTTCGAGGTATTCAATTACTTGTTCTTTATTAAGTAACTGTTTCAGATAATATTCAACCACACTTCTTGCATTAGCCGAATTTTCATCCGCTTTGCCAATGATAGCAAACAATCGCATTAATGCCTGAAGTATTTTTTCGCTCATTGTGTTTTTATATTAAACCTCATTCATAATTGACGAAGTCAAAAATCATATATCCAAATCCTATTGAGTGTTTTAATAAGGCGTCATTTATTGTCAAAATAAAAAATCATCCTTTACCATAAACAATCATAAAAATCCGCGTTCCAATCTTTTTTTCTTTTAAACAAAAAAAGCTTTGAAGAATTTCATTTACTCCAAAGCTTTTCTTTTAAAGAAAAAATAGTTAGTTAACTATTTTCCCTCGTGTAGCATTTAGTCGGTCATATATTTTTGTCATCAATCCTTTATCAATATCTCCGCCCACTTTCACTTCTTTATAAAGTGTCTGCAAATCTTTTAATTGATTAATAACAGGCATAAAATCTTTTTCTTTTTCATACTCTTTTAGCAACTGAACCAATTTGTCAATCGTATTTCCTTGTTCCGATACCTTTTGAAATAAAATTCCATTATCATTATTTTTAGTTTCATTTTTTATCAAACTTACTGTTACATATTGGCTCTCCACCCAACTGCCCACTAATATTTGAGTAGCTGCTAACAACCTGTCGTTCGACCGTAAATAACCATCCATCTCCGTATAAATCTGGTCAATTACTTTATTGATAGTATCTTTTTTATCAATATTTTTTTCCAATCTGTTACCAGCTATTTTATCAAAACTATCGGCACAACCAATACTTTGCGCAAGATTGCGAGAAGTTTTAAAATACCCTTTCACTTGCGAAAATTGTTCGTTAGTAGATAAATAAACCAAATCAACCACATACACACCGTAGTTCATTGCCTTTTTACCAGAAGTAGTATATTTAGTTTCGTTATCTGTTGAGTTCAACACATCTTTGTTAAAAGCGATGTTCGATTTCGGCAACAACGTAATTATCTGAAACGGCGACGGCACATTAATTACCAGCGTATGAAATTCAAAATCCGCTAAATCATTGGTTGGCTGTGCGGGAGTTTCTTTTTTGGCAGAATCTTTTTTTACTTCCGAAGCCGGAGGATTAGTAGTACTGTTGCACGAAACTAAAATTACTGCTGCAGCAAATGCAATTGTTTTTTTTATCATAATGGTTTATTTTTGTTTTTATGGTTTTGTAAATGAAACTAAGTTAAAAGGCATTTTTATTATCGATTGGTAATCCTCTCCCGCCTCTTGCATATCCTCATCTTCCTCATTATAAAGCCAGTTGATAGTTGCATCTTTACCGCTTTTAGTAATTGATTCCAACTTCTTAAATAAATCAACAATACACTTGGACGAACTCGTATTAAAATAATCCAACTGAATATTTAGCACCGTTTTCGCCGCAGGATTTTGCACATAACTCTCCAGCCATTCCATCATCGGTTTATAAAATATAACCGAATTTTCGGGTATCGATTTCCCTTTCAATTCAAAATTTCCGCTCGCAGCATCAAAATTGATAAGAGGCGTTTTAACAGTAAGTTCGCTTTTGTATGTATTCATTATTATTTTATTTTTCTATTTACCAATTTTTTCGGATAGCAAATATATAGTTTTTTTATTAACCATTATCAATTATCAATTGTCAATTAATTTGGGCGGCAAGATACCATCTCTTAGCAACATATTCCCCGCCCTCACGCGGTATCTTTTTTTCTTTAATTAAATTGCCTACGGCGTTATAGCAAAAAAAGTATACTTCGCGCGGGTCGGGCGCAAATGGCAAATTCATCGCTTTTCGGTTGCAGCGCTCAGCCTGTAGTAAGCTTATAGAACTATCCAAACAATAACTTTTAAAGTACATTCTTAAAACAAAAAAAACTCCTTACTTTTTTAGTAAAGAGTCTTTTTTGTGCTTTAGTAGGAGCGGAAGGCGCCCGGATAATAGTCAGGAGCGGAAAAGACGCTCGCAACAGCAGGTCTTTTTTAGGAGCATATGCTTTTTCCATTTCTGCATATGCTCCATTAAAAAACCCTCTTTCCTCACCTTTTTCTCTTATTTCAATACCCTTTGATGGCTTATCGAAAACCAAATCTTTTAAACAACTGGGTCAAAAATAAATTAAGTGAGCGGACATTTACTTATAGGCAGAATAGTTGGATAAAGCCGGAAAAGAAGAGTATTATATAAAAAGAAACATCAATTAGTATGCACCTGGTAATTACTGCCATCAATGGACACAGTAATTAAATCATCGCAGGTGCCATCGCCTAAATCGGCGGCGCGATACGGTTTGCTCGAAACTGCAATTTGCATCACACCTTTCACCAAATACTGCCTGCATCCAGTACCAAAATTACGAACAACTGGTGTCGAAATCAACATTGAAAAACCATCACCATCAGAAGTGCTTCCCGATGCGTTTCCGTTAATAGATAATACATTATCACTCCACGCAGCAGTACTATCTCCGGCAGTAAAATCAAGCTTGGTGGTAGCATACCAAGCAATCATTTTGCCAGTACTTAGCGTAATATTCCCATTTATGGTATCATAAAAATGCTGGTGCCCTGTGGTGTTATATCCTTTGTAATTGTCTTTAATAGTTCCGTTCACCCTGTTATTATCCACATAATAATTGGTTAACGTAATAAGGTGAGTTTTTGAAGTGTCGGTATAATGCCCGTTGTACGTGGTTGTAATTTTTCCTTTACGAATTCGTCCGTCGGCACAAAGCAAAAAGTTAGTGCCAAAATCAATGTTAATAGTATCCACATCCGCGTGATTAATGGTATCAAACCGAACGTGAATAGTGGTGTCGTTTAATATCCCGTTATAAGCTCCGTTTTTAAAACCGGCTTCGTCCACAATATTTTTTATGGCAGAAAAACTATTTAAAGCCATCACACAGTTGGATGCCGAGGTGGTGTTGGTATCAACAGAATCGTCCTTTTTTTTGCAACTGCTAATAATAATAAAGAGTGTAAAAATAGAAAGATAGAAAAGTGTTTTGTTAATTTTCATTGGATAATTATTAAATTTATGAGTGCAAAATTACTATTAATTGTGGTGTTTTTTTTAATACATATCAACACAAAAAAAACCTCCTCTGAAATTAATCAGAGGAGGTTTTTATTAATTAATAAAACGAACTTACATCATTCCGCCCATACCACCCATTCCTGGGTTACCCATTGGCATTCCGTTTCCTTCTTCTTTCACTTCAGCCAACACACACTCGGTTGTTAAAAGCATAGAAGCAATAGAAGCAGCGTTTTCCAATGCAATACGAGTTACTTTAGCAGGGTCGATAACACCGGCAGCATAAAGGTTTTCGTATTTATCAGTACGTGCATTGTAACCAAAATCTCCTTTTCCTTCACGTACTTTCTGCACTATCACAGCACCTTCCACGCCAGCATTAATAACTATTTGGCGAAGCGGCTCTTCAATAGCACGGATAACAATTGAAATTCCCGTAGTTTCATCATCATTGATACCTTTCATTTTCTCCAAACCATCAATAGCACGGATGTAAGCAACGCCACCTCCGGGTACTATTCCTTCTTCCACAGCAGCACGAGTAGCGGCTAAGGCATCATCCACACGGTCTTTCTTTTCTTTCATTTCCACTTCGGTAGCAGCCCCCACGTAAAGCACCGCAACACCGCCAGCTAATTTAGCCAAACGCTCTTGCAATTTTTCTCTATCGTAATCAGAAGTTGTTGATTCTATCTGAACTTTAATTTGATTAACTCTTGCGGTAATGTCAGCTTTTTTACCTTTTCCACCCACAACAGTTGTGTTGTCTTTGTCAATCGTAATTTTTTCTGCTGTTCCCAACATAGATAAATCAGCATTTTCTAACATATATCCTCTTTCTTCCGAAATTAAGGTACCACCAGTAAGCACAGCTATGTCTTCCAACATCGCTTTTCTTCTATCTCCAAAACCAGGAGCTTTTACAGCAGCAATTTTTAAAGAACCACGAAGTTTGTTTACCACCAAAGTTGATAATGCTTCACCATCAACATCTTCAGCAATTAATAAAATTGGTTTGCCAGTTTGCAACGCTTTCTCCAGAATTGGAAGTAATTCCTTCATCCCCGATATTTTTTTATCAGTAATCAAGATGATTGGATTTTCCATTACCACTTCCATTTTGTCGGTATCAGTAACAAAATAAGGAGAAATATAACCTCTGTCGAATTGCATTCCTTCCACCACTTCCACAGTAGTTTCAGTACCTTTCGCTTCTTCCACAGTAATAACACCTTCTTTTTTAACTCGTTTCATTGCTTCGGCAATTAATTTCCCGATTACATTGTCGTTGTTAGCAGAGATAGTAGCAACTTGTTCAATCTTCTTGTTGTCGTCGCCAATTTTTTGTGATTGTTTCGCAAGAT
This sequence comes from uncultured Bacteroidota bacterium, assembly GCA_903833025.1. Taxonomy (GTDB): domain Bacteria; phylum Bacteroidota; class Bacteroidia; order 2-12-FULL-35-15; family 2-12-FULL-35-15; genus 2-12-FULL-35-15. The sequence goes on from CAILDT010000777.1 coordinate 5,903, forward strand.
TTTCAACAACAGCTTTCACTGCTTTATCAATACCGCGTTTCAAATCCATTGGATTAGCTCCTGCAGCTACGTTTTTTAATCCCGCAGTTACAATTGCTTGTGCAAGTACTGTAGCGGTAGTAGTTCCATCACCAGCCGAATCAGCTGTTTTAGATGCCACTTCTTTCAACATTTGCGCACCCATATTTTCTACAGGGTCTTTCAATTCAATTTCTTTCGCCACTGTTACCCCATCTTTGGTTACTATTGGAGCACCAAATTTTTTATCGATAATAACATTTCTTCCTTTTGGTCCCAATGTTACTTTTACTGCATTAGCTAATGCGTCCACGCCTCTTTTTAGTTTGTCGCGAGCATCTACGTTAAATAAAATTTCTTTTGCCATTTTGTTTTTTGTTTAGTTTTAGTTTGTTTTTAATTTAATTTAAACGATTGCGAAAATATCGCTCTCTCTCATAATAAGAACATCTTTTCCATCTACTTGAATTTCGGTACCTGCGTATTTACCATATAATACAGTATCTCCTACTTTCACTGTCATTGGTTCATCTTTTTTGCCCGAACCCACAGCGATTATTTTTCCTCTTTGTGGTTTTTCTTTTGCAGTATCAGGAATAATAATTCCTCCTGCAGTTTTTACTTCAGCGGCAGCTGGTTCCACAATCACTCTGTCTGCCAATGGTGTAATACTTCCTTTACTTGTCGATTTTGCCATTTTGATTTTTATTTATTAAAGTTAAACTTAGATTTGAATTTTTAAAATAGACAACACCTAATTCATCCCAATTATTCATTAAATAATAGTCAAATAAATCTGGATTTTTGCATAGTAACCAATAGAATATATATTGCTCTTGATTTATATATCTTAAA
>CAILDT010000778.1 GCA_903833025.1 uncultured Bacteroidota bacterium
CATACAAATTATGGTGCATAATCACCATAGATGCAATTAAGCCAAATCTATTGAAAATCCAATCGAATGCCTTATCCCCTTTAAAGTTATTTACTTCAATAGATAAATTAGTGCTTTTTTTAGTACCCGATTTCTTTATTACTAATTGAAAAATTTCATAATATGGTTTTATAAACAATTCCAGTTTTTCCATATTTTGGTCAAACGATGTAACTTGTTCTCTAAAATTTTGAGTCTTTATAAAATAGTTTGCTACAATTTTTTCATTCTCTGTTAAAATAACAGCAGGGTCGGTTGTTTTAGTTTCTGTTTTCATTTTATTTTTAAATCCTTTTTTTAAAATAACGCAATTTCTTTCTTTAAATAAAATGGAGGTCACAATTTGCGACCTCCATTTATTTTTTTCCTTTATTTTGAAACTGCTTTAATCCAACAAATAAAATTTAGAATCACTCCAATTTCCTTGTCCTTTCGTACCATTACCACAAATTTGAGTTTCCACATCATCGCCGTGATTTAACGTGGAAGTTAAAATCATCGTATGATTTTCCGACCTTCCATTCATCACCCAATCCGCATCAGTACCACCTTTTTTGCGTTCGCGAGCCAAAAAATAATGAGCATAATTATCCGAAGCATACTCAAATTTTACTTTTCTTTCGCCCAACGTCATTGAGTTTACGTTAGTAACCTTTCCTGTAAGCGGTTCAGGAGTTCCGTGAGTTTTGTTAGCCGTAAAGCCCGATTCCTCCAAACGTGCCAAATTATTTCCACAATTATCCTCAACATACTTAGCCAAAAGCGACGAGCCAGTAAGTATGTTTTGATAAATTTCATCAGCCAGCGATGTGTTTTTTGCCGAATGAGCACCAGAATAATCGCCATTCAACACCTCCAAAGCAGCAATTTTTGCTGCTGCATCCGGATAATGCGCATTAGTTCGAAGACGAGGAAACACCTCGAAAACTGAAAAATAAAAAAACTTAGGGCGAGTATCGCCTAAAAAACCCCTGTTAACTGTTAAAAATACTTCCATAATTGTTTTTGTTTTAAATTTAAATTAATTACTACTATTTACTGTTTCTATTTATTGGGCAAAATGCCATATTTACTTAAAATTCTGTTTTTTAATATTTTAACCTATTCCAAAAACTTTTCCGAACCTTCCGAATACTTTTCCGAACCTTCCGAATACTTTTCGGAACCTCCCGAATACTTTTTGGAATACTCCGAAAACTTTTCCGAACAGCCCTAAAACTTTTCGGAATACTCTAAAAAGAATTTGGAATACCTTGAAAAAATTTCGGAATATTACTTATCCCTTTCAAAGTATTTCGAATAATTTTCATCCTATATTTTTTACCCAACCCAATTCAAAGAACTTTACTTTTTTAAAACCTCCCCTTTCAAATCCGGTGCAAAACTATGTAAAGCCTTTGAGCTATTTTTTTATAAATCTGTTTATTATCGATAATGTGTGTAACTAATATTTTCAAGGTTTTCGACGAATTACTGGCACGATATTATTTTTACCCTCATAGTGATTAGAAAGCCCCCTCTCCACACTTATTTTTTTTATTCTGAAGCAGAAAACAAGGTTTTCGAAATAAAAGAGCTAACAATCATTTCTCGAAATCAAGACTAATTTCATCTCCCAAACTGACCTAAATCATTTTTTATTTTTTCAATACTTCGGAATTTTGCATCATAAATTTAAAATAAAAACAACTAAAACTTATTTATTATGAACAACAGAAAAATTTTTGCTTACGGATTAATACTATTTGTATTTCTTGTGCCGTTTCGTTTCGCGCTGCTAACGCCTACCAACAACAATGTAATAAACCTCGTATCGTTTTTAGCAACCATACTTGGCTTTATCATTTTTATGTTGATGACGATTACCGAAGGGAAGGAGAATTAAAACGCTCCTCCGCTTTTTTCTTTCCGCAATTTATTTATTTTTGCGCCCCCGTTAAAAAATGGGGTGCCGTAAGGCATTAATTATATTGCCTTTTTTATGTATCGTATCTTATTTATCAGTGCACTTTTATTTTTTACAGCTCCCTGTTTCGCAACAGCCACAGCCCTAAACCCCGACGATAGCTTATATAGCACCCGCATAAATTCGCAAATAAAACAAAAACAAATTATTCAAACAATGAACAAAGAGCAATTAACCGCTCTCATCGATTCACTGTTTCAACTCCCAAAAACACCTGCTGATTTGCTCATCGAAATAAAAACAGCAATAGCCAAACTAACTCCCACCAACACTTTCCCATCATCAGAATATTATCAATGTTGGGAAATAAATAAATTATTTCCCGAAAAAGATATGCTCAAAATGAAAGGCGATACCTCCGTTACCATCATTTTAAATAAAAAAGGACACGACGATTATTTTCATCCCTTCAACGGAAACGTTACCTCCGATTTTGGCTGGAGAGACAGCGCACAAAATAACGGCATAGACATACAGCTTAACCGTGGCGACAAGGTAGCTGCTGCTTTTGATGGTATGGTGCGATATGCCCAAAATGCAAATGGCTACGGAAATGTAGTAGTGATAAGGCATTACAACGGTTTGGAAACGGTGTACGGACATCTTTCTAAAATAAAAGTGAAGCCCGGGCAAGTAGTCCTCGCAGGGCAAATCATCGGCTTAGGCGGCAACACAGGTGCTTCCACAGCACCCCACTTGCATTTCGAAGTAAGATTTAAAGACGTGCCGCTCAACCCAAAATATTTAATTTCTTTTTCCGAACAAAAATTACTTTGTAATCAATTGGTCATAAAACAAACAAAATGGGGGATTGCAGCGTATCCTAAAGGAGAAAAAACATACACCATCGAAAAAGGAGATACACTTTTCGAAATCGCAAAACACTTCGCAACGTCCTACAAATCGTTAAAAGAAATAAATGGATTTAATGGTTGGGTGAAACTAAAACCAGGGCAAATAATAAACGTGGCGCAGTAAGTTTTTTATTGATATAGAGGTCGTCCTTTCTTTTTAAATTCCGCAATTTGATTATCGTAACATAAATAATACGCACCTTTCACAAGGTTGGCAATATCTACCGATTTGCCATATCCTTTCTTCAATATCTGTCCGTAAGCATCATAAATCTCATACAGGGTTTCGTCCGAAAAGTCAATCTTTTGCGCATCTCTACTCATCACATAAGTAGGTTCAGTAACAGCAGAAACAAAACTCACCACACTCGATTTTTTAGTGATACCGCCATATCCCTCTTGTCTTACACGTATTTTATTTTCTGCCGAATGAAGTAATAATTTAAACGAATACGTGTTTTTATCTAAAGCACCTCTACCTGTTACTTCGCCAATTTCAATCCATTTATGCCAGCGGAACTGCTCAATAATATAGGGCAACGAACCATTCTCGTTTTTTGTTGACCAGTTTAATATTCCACTTTTATCAATATTAATATCCGTAACTTCAAACGTGGCGTGTGCTTGCAACACTTCAGGATTAATAACTTTGGGACAACAATCGTCCTTATGTTTTATTTTTACAATAACGTGCTCGCCATATTTTATTGCAAATTGAGAGAAATCTATTTCAAACGAACTCGAGTTTACCTCGTCAGTAGTTACTTCTCCGTTGATGGAAACTTCGTACGTGCAAAAGCCAACACCGTTTTCCATCTGTCCATTTAGCACATATAAATTTTTACTTTGGTATTTTCCTTCCAGCACCATAGTACCAGCACTGGCTATATTAACGGAGAGTAAAATAATTATTAAGGATATAAATAGGGTTTTCATTTATCAATAAGTTTCTTGTAATTCGACTATAAAAGTATAAAATTTAGAGATACAATGTATCTTTTTAGATACATTTTCTTAAACGTAAATGGTAAGGAAAAGGTTTCACCCTAAAATTCTACGTGTCCGCGAACTCCCCAAACACTTACCGGACCGCGTTCTCTGTTATAAGCAGGATTCTGAACGTACTGATAATCGGCAGTTAACCACAGCGATTTATTAAGTTGAATACTATAATATACCTCGCCAATATTTTCGGAACCATAATGGCGAAGTCGTCCATCGCCAATAATAAAGCCATATCCACCAACAGATAAAAAATCCCAGTGCTCATTGGAGATACCATTTATTACCCCAGCAACACCTATAATATCATTCGGGCGTTTCCATTTTCGTCCTGCAATAGTTAACCCGATGCTTGCGCTTTGGTCTATTTCGGTAAATACCCAGCTCGCCGTTTTACCATCGTTCCAACTTGCACGTGCAAATAAACTAATATCTTTGGTTAACTCCTGCTCTATATTTATTCCGAACCCATATTTTTGCCCGCCATACACCGTATCCGAATTTACATTCAAGCTCGTATCCACTCCCGAATAAAGTTTTGCAATCGCATTTTCATAATTACCCGCCCGCGATAAATTTCTAAAAGCGAGTACGCTCACTGCCCCCTTACGTCCATTAATAAAAAAGTGTTTTTCCAGCTCAATGGTTTCACCACGTGCTTTGGCAACGTTTTGGTCCATCACGTTTCCATTTGCTTTTTCGGGCAACATTGTTTCCGAAACACGTATTGCCCAAGTTGGTTTTAATAATTCTATTACAATGCCATACGCATAACCACGCGTGTTTGCCGGATAATCCCAGGCACCGTTACTCATCAAAGCCCAATTCATAAACTGTGTTCTGGGGTCGTGGCTGTACGAATTACAATCGTACATATCAGCAATAGAAAACTTGCCTGCCGTTATAGCAATGCAGGAAGATGGAACTCTTTCGCCTCCCAATTGGTTCATATCCGCTTTCATCGTATCTTTCCCGCCTTTGCCAATAGCTATGTATTGGCGCAAATAAGCACGCGCAACATACAATGCAGGAGTAGGGTCGCCAATGCGGAAACATTCGCCATTAGTAAAACCAGCTATACCGGTTGCACTGCTTATCCCTTTACCACCAGCTACTTCAGGGTTAAAATAAAACGATGCACCTTTCCATAATTTTCTTCCTAAGTATAAAGTAGAAGTAACCGAAAAAGCATTTTCCTGCTCATTACTTAAACTATTTTTACCCGAATAAGGCGCACTAAAAGCAGGATGCCCCTGCATTATTCCGGTAAACTGAAAATGATAACTCCACTTTTCTATGGAGTCTTTTCCGTTTCCGGCTTGTGCCGAAATAGCAATAAAAATAAGGAGTATATAAAGAGGTATTCTTTTCAAAGATAAAATATTCATCCGACAAAAGTAAATCAATATATATTAATAACTCCGAAGATATATTAACGGGCGGATGTTAAAAACAAATATCTTTGCACCTCTTAATAACCAAAAATATGATAGCAATAGATAATACAATAGTTTCGGAACACCTTTTAGAAAAAAAATTTGTTTGCGATATTAATGCCTGCAAAGGCGAATGTTGTGTAGCCGGCGATTCCGGCGCACCATTAGAGCAAGAGGAAATAGCAATTTTGGAAGATATACTGGATGAAGTAAAACCATATTTGCCTAAGGATGGACTCAAAGCTATTGAAAAACAAGGCGTTTTTGTAATTGATAGCGATGGCGATTACACCACACCGTTAGTAAAAGGCAAACATTGTGCGTTTACTTATTTCGAGGAAGGAATTGCTAAATGCAGCATTGAGAAAGCGTTTTACGATGGTAAAATAACGTTTAAAAAGCCCATTTCCTGCCATTTATATCCTGTACGTATTACTAAATACAAGGATTACGAGGCGGTGAATTACCATAAATGGGAGATTTGCAAACCCGCTTGCGAGTGCGGAGCAAAGTTGGATGTACCCGTTTATAAATTTTTGCGCGAACCATTAATTCGGAAATATGGAGAGGGTTGGTACAAGAAATTGGAGCTCGCTGATAAATTAAAAAAGTAGCCTTCGGAAATAGTAGTATTTACGGGCTGTTTGAAACGTAATCTCCGAAAACATCAATGTTTTCTAAAAAGGTTTTTTTTGACTACTGCAACTTTTTTAGCAATTATTTTTCAGAACTTTTTAGATGCTCTCTAAAGTAATGTAGATAAGAAGATTGACGGTTTATCAACACGCCCCTGTTAATTTCCGATGTTAGTAACTTCGTTCAAATGTTAATTCTATACACTTGACAAGCGCAAAAATTATCCGAACATTTGTGAACCTTTATTTCAATAAGCAAACCTTTATTAAAATGTGAAAAGAAAGTGGTAAAACTTTCAGGGAATGTTAGCCCTTAATTTTAAAAAAGAATAGCTGAAAACAAAGGAATAACAAGTGTTTTAAAAAATATAAATATAAAATAATATGGCAGAAGAATCAATACTAAAAGAAAACAAAGATAGGTTTGTACTATTTCCTATTAAGCACAGAGAGATTTGGGAAATGTATAAAAAAGCAGAAGCAAGCTTTTGGACTGCCGAAGAAATTGATTTGAATCCCGATTTACAAGATTGGGAAAATAAATTAAATGATGATGAAAAACATTTCATCAAACACGTACTTGCTTTTTTTGCTGCAAGCGATGGTATCGTAAACGAAAACTTGGCGGTTAACTTTATGAATGAGGTTCAATATCCTGAAGCTCGTTGTTTTTATGGTTTCCAAATTATGATGGAAAACATCCATTCCGAAACTTACTCCTTATTAATAGACTCTTATATTAAAGACCCGAAAGAAAAAGATATGCTCTTTCATTCAATAGATACC
>CAILDT010000779.1 GCA_903833025.1 uncultured Bacteroidota bacterium
CGAATTAAATTTATTGAAACGATAGATAAAAAATTTGGGCGGCAAGATTCCCTCTCTTTTTAAAATTCCTCCCCGCCCACACGCGGTATCTTTTTTTTCTTTAATTTTTCCCTGCGGAGCAAATGCAAAAAAAAAGGATACTTCGCGCGGGTCGGGCGCAAAAAGCAAGTTCATCACCCTTCGGTCAATGAGTTCGTCGAAGTGCTAACCTTCTAAAATAAATACCCTAAAAACATACAATTTCAAAAACACACCCCAAAAAGCCACTTTTACACCCCAAAAACTCACTTTACGCTTCCAAAAAATCATTTTAACCCCCTAAATCCCAAAATCAACAATCGTAATTGCCACTCAGATTTCCTTATTTGCCACTCAGATTCTCGTAATTGCCACTCAGATTTCCTTATTTGCCACTCAGATTCTCGTAATTGCCACTCAGATTTCCTTATTTGCCACTCAGATTCTTGTAATTGCCACTCAGATTTTCGTATTTGCCACTTAGATTCTTGTAATTGCCACTCAGATTCTTGTATTTGCCACTCAGATTTTCATTTTAGTCACTCAGATTTTCATTCTTTTTATTCCCTTCACCTTTCACCATCACACCATTTTTTAATTAGTTTTGCCATCTGAAAATTTAAATAATGAAACCCAATCAAAATAAAAAATACAGTTTGCCCGTTTTGCTTTATCATCGGATTGTGAATAAAAATTCGGTGGTGGGAAATCATAAAATTTATGTGTGGGAAAAAGATTTTGAGAAGCAACTTTTGTTTTTGAAAGATTCGGGATATGAAACAATAACTTTTTTTGATTTACAACAAAATCCAAAAATGGATTTGACTAAAAAAGTGATTATTACTTTTGATGATGGGTATGAGGATAATTACAGATTATTGTTTCCTTTATTAAAAAAATATAATTTTAAAGCGGTGATTTATTTGGTTACGCATTTAAATTTTAATGCGTGGGGTGTGCGCGAAGGTGAGCCACGGGTGGAGATGATGACGGATGTGCAGAAAAAAGAAATGAGTGATTATGGAATTGAAATGGGTGGGCATACGAGGAGTCACGTTGATTTGTCGAGATTGGAGGAGGCGGAAATGATTAATGAAATTAGGGGTTGCAGGGAGGATGTGGAACGGATTACAAATAAAAAAGTGATTAGTTTTGCATATCCGTTTGGTGGAATTAATGATGATGTAAAAAAAATAACAAGGGAGGGGGGCTACACGTACGCGGTATCAACCAATACGGGACCAAAGGAATTTGGAGTGGATAATTTTCAGATTAGAAGAATTGAGGTAACGCCGAAAACAACGTTGCGTAGTTTTAAAAATAAGGTGAGTGGTTTTTATTTTTATCCTTCGTTTATAAAATCGTTTTTTACGGGAAAACAAACTAAATAATAAAAATTATGGAAAAAGAATTGACAGCAGGTACAAGAATTGACCACGAAAAATATGGTGAAGGAATAATAAGCTCAGTAAGCATTGCTGGCTATGAAGTATTTTTTGCAAGAGAAGGAAAGATGGAGCTTTCTATTTCGAATAAAGATTTTGAGGTGATGGAAGCTATGGAATCTACTGATGATTCGCCAAAAATAAGTATTGCTGATTTGGAAAAAGTTTTTAATTATTTGATTGAACAAACGGGAGCTATGCCCGAAACAGTGGAGTTTGCTGATAAATGGACTGGTGGTACGTTGGTGCTGAAACCAGCGGATGATAAATTGAAACCGCACGAAATGCCGATTGAAAGTTTTTTTCATAAGATTGTGATGGTGCGCGATAGGTTGCGTGTGTTGGAACAAAATATTAATAGTAATACGAAACTTACTGATGAGGATAAGGTGAATCTTCAACAATATATTACGAGGATTTATGGAAGTTTGACGAGCTTTAATGTTATTTTTAAAAATAAGGAAGAGCATTTTGTGGGGATGGGGAAGTGAATTGAATTATGAATTATGAGTTATGAAGGTATCGGGATTTAGTTTTATAAAAAATGCGTTGAAGTATGATTACCCAGTAATTGAGGCGATAACTTCGATATTGCCGGTATGTGATGAGTTTGTGATTGCGGTGGGAAAATCGGATGATGATACATTGAATTATATAAAAAGTATTAATTCGCCCAAAATAAAAATAATAGAAACTATTTGGGATGAAACGTTGAGAGAAGGCGGAAGAGTGCTGGCGGATGAAACAAATAAGGCGTTGAATGCAATTTCTAAAGATAGTGATTGGTGTTTTTATATTCAAGGTGATGAAGTGATTCACGAAAAGTATTTGGAGAATATTAAAAATGCGATGATAAAATATAAAGATGATTTGAAAGTAGATGGGTTATTATTTGAGCATTTGAATTTTTTTGGTTCGTATGATTATATTGCTGATTCGCGGCGATGGAATAAAAAGGAAATACGGGTGATAAGAAATAATCAGGGATTTTATTCGTATAAAGATGCGATGAGTTTTAGGAAAAAGAATGATGTGAAATTAAATGTTGTATTTGTGGATGCTTGTATTTATCATTATGGATGGGTGAAACAGCCGGAAGCGATGGCGAAAAAGCAATTGGAATTTCATAAGCTTTGGCACGATGATAAATGGGTGGATGAAAATGTGCCTAAAGTAGATGAGTTTGATTATTCGAATATAGAATCGGTAGCGAAATTTGCAGGTACGCATCCAAAAGTGATGGAGCAAAGATTAAAACGCCTTAACTGGGTTTTTACTTTTGACCCAACAAGAAGTTCAAAACCTTCTTTTAGAAGAAGAGTGCTTGAGGTTATTTATAAAAAAATGGGTTGGCATATAGGAGAGTTTAAAAATTATAAATTAATAAAAAGGTGAAATGTTACTAAATGATTTTTTTAAAATAATAAGTATTGAAAGTGGTGAAAAGTACATTATCAATATTGAAATGAATGCTAAACATAAAATATATGAGGGGCATTTCCCAGGAAATTCCGTGGCTCCGGGTGTGTGTTTAACACAGATGGTAAAGGAAACTGTGGAGCATATTACCAACCAAAAACTGATGATGGTTACGGGTGATAATATTAAATTTACGGCTGTGTTAAACCCTGAAGTGAACCCGAATGTAATTATGAAACTAAGTTTGAAAACAAAGGAAAATGGCTTGTTACACGCTGATAGTAGTATTTCGGCAGGAGAAATTGGTTTCTTTTCGTTTAAAGGAAGTTTTGAAATTAAAAATTCTTAACTATTTTTGGCGCAAAAATTGTTAGGGAGTAAAAATTAAATTAACCCAAATAAAATAAATTATTTATGAATAAGTATCTTACTAAAACAATTACTGCAATTTTATTTCTTGCATCGGCAGTTGCATTTGCCGGAAATCCTGAAGGGTATAACATAAAAATAAAGACGAATAGTTTGAAAGAAGGTATGCAATGCATACTTGCTTTTTATAATTGGGATAAGGAGTATATAAAAGATTCGGCAAAAGTGAACTCTAAAGGAGAGGTTATTTTTAGTGGTAAAGAAAAATATGAGGAGGGGATTTATTCGTTTGTATTAAATGGGAAAAATAAATTGTTTGAATTTGTGATGGATGCCGAACAGAATTTTTCGTTAGAGGCAGATTCAACCGATTATATGAAAACGATGAAAATAAAAGGTTCGCAGGAGAATAAATTCTTTTATGATTACCAAAATTTTATGGCAGCGAAACATAATGAAATTGAACCGTTGCAGAATAAAGCAAATGCTTTGAAAAAGGGAAGTGATTCTTTAAAATTACTATCTGACAAGATGACA
>CAILDT010000780.1 GCA_903833025.1 uncultured Bacteroidota bacterium
AAGAATTGATTCTTGCAACAAAGCCCTTTGCAAAAGAAATACGTTGGAAAAGTTGGTATCACACCCTTTCGGGGTTTGTTTTATTAATCGGAGCAATATTAGGTACCCTTTTTTTTCCCACAATAGGGGGAATTAGTAATATATATGGTAGAATATTGTGTAGCATCTTTGCCGCAATGATGCTTTCTCGCGTGTTTATTATCTTTCACGATTATCAGCACCACGCCATCTTACAAAAATCAATACCGGCAAATATCCTATTTACCATCTTTGGTATATATATGATAACTCCACCAAACATTTGGAAACGTTCGCACGACCATCATCATAACCATAACGCAAAGCTGTTTAGTGCCTCCATCGGTTCATTTCCGATAATGACAAAGCAAAAATTTATGGAAGCAGACAAAAAAGAACGTTTTTATTACCTTGCAGTGCGTCATCCGCTAAATATGTTTTTCGCTTATTTCACTACTTTTATGTATGGTATGTGTATTCAGTCGTTTTTATCGAGCCCACGCAGGCATTGGGATTCATTGGTAGTACTTATTATTCATTTCAGCATTGCCACTTTTTTAGTTATCCATTTTGGCTGGTTTGCTTGGTTTCTTACTTTTTTTCTGCCATTTTTCCTCTCGCATATGCTGGGCTCTTACTTATTTTATGCACAACATAACTTCCCAGGGGCGCGCTATCGTAGTAATGTAGATTGGAACTATGCCGATGCCGCACTTGAATCATCTAGTTTTATGGATATGAACCCTGTGGGACATTGGATAACAGCTAACATTGGGTATCATCACGTACATCATTTAAATTCCCGAATCCCTTTTTATCGCCTGCCTGAAGCAATGAAAGCTATACCTGAATTACAAAATGTAAACAAAACATCTCTTTTTCCAAAAGACATTATTAAATGCCTCCGCCTAAAAGCTTGGGACCCCGACAAAAATAAAATGATTGGGTATGCGGAAATGGAAGTAGCTTAAAACAGCCACCTACGTGCCACCACGTACATAAAAATACCAATTGTTACTTATTATTTCATAGATTGATTAACGATACTTTTGCGAGTAGTATTTAAAACCAAATCTTATGAAAACAAAAATCGTACTACTTACAATAGTAATTTCCGGCTTATTATTCTCTTGCAAAAAAGACAGTAATTGCAGTGATGGCGTGGTAACAATTAAAAACACAAGCAGCACTGTAGTCCATTTCGCTTATGATTCACACAATTGGAACGACTCCATATTAGTGGGAGCAAGCACACAAAAACACGTAGGGAAAATAAAAACAAAACCGTGGGGCGCAGAGTGGCCCGCTGTAAACTTTTTCTCCGACCACGGCGACCACGAATGGGTTATTTCCAAATGTGATACCGAGCAGGACGTAAATTAATTTATTGGTTTTGTTTTTTCTTTTAAAAGTAATTTACTTTTTCATCTTTACAACCTGCCTTTGTTTGGCATCTGTATAAGTTACAAAGTACATTCCTTTAGCTAAAGTAGAAATATCAAACGATACATTATCGCTTGTTACTTTTTTAGTTTGCAATAACTTTCCGGTAATGTCAGTTAACGAAATTGTAGCGTTATCACTTTGTTTACCGCTTATTGTTATAGTAGCAAATTCATTATCAGGATTAGCAAGTACACTTAATTTAATAACATCACTTGCAGAAAGTTCCGCAATACCAGCACCAGAAGGGGGTGCAACTACGCCTAAAGTAAAATCATCAAAATTACCATACGTGTAAGCTCCGCAACTTCCATAACCATTGGTGTTTCCTGTCCCATAACAATCGCTACCCCAACCAGCAATCACACGCATTCTATACGTTCCCACTGGTGTCGCAGCAGGTACTGTAACATTAAAATTATACGTTTGTGTGGCAGCCGCAGTGTACATATGGTATAAATTTTCTGTACTATCAAACATTCCATCGTGATTAAAATCAACCCAAACACCTATACCACACCACGACGCATTTGTAACTGTCATCGCCTTAGCTACGCCTCTTACAACAGTAGTGCGCATTGCTGTATAATCCGAAAGAGAGCAATCGGTAACTCCAAGAGTCCAATTAATAGTATCTAACATAATTGTTTGGTTGCTCCAAGTAGTGCAGCCACTGGCAAATGTAGGCGAACAATAAGTTACTTGAGCAGAAAGAATGTTGACAAAGAAAAGAGCAATAATTAATACACTAAGTATTTTAAATTTCATAGGAGTAGTTTTTGTTTTCATAAGTTTAGTTTTAAAGTTTAGGAAACAAAAATAAGCAAAATAAATTTAGGTACATTTGTTCAAATTAAAAATAACTTATGCTCGACTATTCAAACACATCAATACAAAAAATTTCTGTACATCAGGTAGGAAATAAAACCAACGGCGAAGCTATTAAGTTGTCGAAAGCCCCACTTGATTCGTCGGATGAAAAGGTGCATCGCTTGCTAAAAAAATTCTTTTTGCATTCATTCACCACTCCTGAGTTTTATAATTTCACTTTTACGAATGAGAATTTTGAATTAAATCCGCTGTATAATTTTGCTTCGCAAGTATTCGATAGTCCTAAATTGTTTCACGCAAATACGATGAACATTGCAAAACATTTGTACGAACTATCTATTCATCCCAATATAAAATCGGGCGATTTGTTCGTTGCTTATTTTTCTAAGATAAATATGTTGGATGAAATCACGGAAGCGATAGGTATTTTTAAATCGGAAACACGTCAGGAGTTTTTAAAGGTAAATGTTAATTCAGATGGCTTTCAGCTATATTATGAAGATGGAATTAATATTGAAAAGCTGGATAAAGGTTGTTTGATATTTAATACAGATAGAGATAAAGGTTATAAAGTTTGCATTATTGACAAATCAAATAAAGCTGGAGAAGCTCAGTATTGGGTTGATTCGTTTCTTCAACTGAAACATTGCAGCGATGATTATCATTTTACAAAAGACTTTTTAGACATCACCAAAAACTTTGTTACAAATCAACTTTCCGAAGAGTTTGAAGTAAGCAAAGCAGATAAAATAGATTTGCTAAATCGCTCGGTGGAGTATTTTAAATCGCACGATTCGTTTGATAAAAATGATTTCGAAAAAGAAGTTTTTCAAGATAAAGCGATGATTAAATCATTCCAAAACTTTGATGAAATTTATAGAGAGGAAAACGAAATTGAGTTGGATGATAATTTTGATATTTCGGCGCAAGCGGTTAAAAAGCAATCGAAGATTTTCAAGTCAGTATTAAAACTGGATAAAAACTTTCATATATATATACACGGCAATAAAGAGTTAATAGAAAAGGGTGTGGAAAATGATGGAAGAAAGTTTTATAAAATTTATTTTGATGAGGAAAGTTAATTTCTCCGTCTTTAAATTCTATCTAATAATACTATTTAAACTTTGAGCACCTAACTGCCCAACTCCTCCTGTAGTAATACTTCTGAACATATCGTTATTTCCTATCCCATAATAGTAGGGATTTGCTTTATCGTTCGCATTAAAATAATTTCCTTGTCCTTGTTCAATTACGGTGCTTACTCCAATGTAGGTATGCTCGGCAACTTTATAATTAAGCCCTAAAGAAACCGCTTTGTAATTATTTTGTTTGTTGAAATTATTAGCATCCATCATCACTGCGCCCGTCATTACTAATCTTTTATTCAATTTATATTGTCCTTCCACAAATACCAAATTACCTGCCGTAGCATTGCGGTTCGGATTAATAAGTGCTTCATTATTACTAATCGGCATAAAGGTATTACCGGTAATATTATAGTGCATCAACCCCACATTTAATTGAAATTTATCTGAAAATTGGTATCCTATTTTAGGGGCGATAAAAGTAACAACGCCCGTACTTTTCCCCGCGTTAAGAAAGAAAACGCTGGTACCTAAATTGAGTGATGTAACTACTCTGTCGGCAGTAAACAACTTCTTTTTAGAAGGTGAATAATAATCATCAGTAGTTGTTTGCGCAACAATTATTGAAGCACAAAACAAAAAACAAACGGAGGTTATTAACTTTTTCATTTGTATAAAATTATAGTACAAAGTTAAATAAAAAGGATTAAAACAAATACTTTTGCAGAAAAATTTAACACACACAATTATTAACACAATGAAACTATTTGTAAAAAACATTGACAGAGATATAAACGAAATGCAGCTGGAAGCATTATTTAAACAATTTGGCGAGGTGGTTTCCACCAAAATTGTTTACGACAAAATAACTTGGGAATCCAAGGGATTCGGGTTTGTGGAAATGGGAACAAAAACGGAAGCATACAAAGCGATAGATAAATTAAATGGTATAGAAATTAAAGGTCGCCCGTTGAGTGTGGAAATTGCAATTGATAAACCGAGATAATAAATTACTTTTTGTTTGATGAAGCTTCTTTTAAATATTTTTAAAGTAACAATTTTTTCTGCCTTGGTTTTCTGTATTCATAGCTGTACGGATACTACTGCAAAATCTACCTCGCCCGTACTTTTCCTCACCACAAAACCAACGGTGAATAAGGATAGCATTAGTAAAATATTGAAAGAAATAAATGCTGTTGAAAAGGCAAAATTATTGGATGTTGTATTTACCGATGAAGCCAAAACGAAAGGGTTTAATGGTGTGGTATTAATTGCGCAACGCGGACAAGTTATTTATAAAAAAGCGTTTGGATATGCTAAAATAAAAACAAAAGATTCGTTACATATTAATTCTGTGTTTCAACTTTCATCTTCATCCAAAACACTTACAGCAGCAGCTATTATGCTGTTGGTGGAGCAAGGTAAATTAAAACTAACTGACAGTATTCAACAATATCTTCCGCAGTTTCCGTATCATAAAATAAATATAAAAATGTTACTTACTCATCGGTCGGGGTTAAGTAATTATGTTTACGATTGTGAGCCGTATTGCGAAAAACCGAATCTTTACAATGGTTGTGTGTTCAACAATAAGTCTATGTTGGAAATTTTAACGATTAAAAAACCACCTCTTTATTGTTTGCCCAATAAAAAATTTGAATACTGTAATACTAATTATGCCTTGCTCCCATTGATAATTGAAAAAGTTACAGGTATGTCGTTTGCCGATTATATGAAGAAGAATATTTTTGACCCCCTTGGTATGAATGATACTTGGGTGCATAATGCAAAAACAGATTCACTGCATAAAAATGTAACCATTGGGCACAATGGTTCTGGAACAGTTGAAAAAACAGTGTTTGCTGATGATGTGGTGGGAGATAAAGGTATTTATTCTACTGTTGATGATATGTTTAAATGGGACCAAGCACTCTATTCAGAAAAATTATTAAAGAAAGAAACTATTGACCAATCCTTTACCGGGTATAGCAATGAGCATAAAGGAAAAAGAAATTATGGGTATGGTTGGAGAATGATTGACAACGGAAACGGTAATAAAATAGTATATCACAATGGCTGGTGGCACGGTTATAACAGTGAGTTTTTACGCAGGTTGAACGACCAAACTACTATCATTATTTTATCTAATAAAGATAACCGAATGGCTTATCAAATAAAGGATGTGTTGCCTATATTAAATAGCACTGCCGAAGGAGCAGATGTTGGTGGTGGCGATTAATTTCAAATCCTTATCTTTGCAAAATAAATTATAAACTAAAACAAATTAAAATGAAAAAACTATTGTATTTAATGCTTTTATTACCACTTGCATTTGGTTGTGGCAGAGGTAAAAAGAAAGAAGGATTATCAACCGAAGATAGCTTGAGAGCTGTAACAATGGGTCAGCATACCTATATACAAACTGCCGATTCAAGTATCATTTCTTTTATGAATGGGTTTAATGATATTCAAGATAACTTGGATAAAATTAAAGAGAAAGAAAAAATAGTTACGGTTACAAGCAAAGACCCTGAAATGCGTAAATCGAAGGAGCAACAGATTGTTGACGATATTCAATCTATTTATGATATGATGAATAAAAACAAACAACGCCTTGCTGCAATGAAAGCCAGAGTAGGTGATTCGGACAAAAAGAATGAAGTGCTGGAGAAGTTTATTAGTCGATTAACTGCTGATTTAGATGCTAAAAATGTGCAGATTGAAGAATTAAAATCGCAGTTGGAACAAATGAATGTGGCGATGGCTAACCTAAATACTAACTATACAGAGGCACAACAGGAGTCTTCGGTTAAAACCGAAAAATTAAATACTGCTTTTTATGCGTTTGGTACTGCCAAAGAATTAATTAAAAATAATGTATTAACTAAAGAAGGTGGGTTTATTGGGATAGGTAAAAATCAAAAATTAAAAGCTGATTTTAATAAAGATTATTTTACCAAAGTGGATATTTCTACTACTACTTCAATAGTTTTAGGTGCTAAAAAAGCAAAGTTAATTACCACGCATCCATCGGGTTCTTATAAAATTGAAGGTGCTGATGGCAAAGCAGAAAAGTTAACTATACTTAATGCGGATGATTTTTGGAGTGCTTCCAAATACCTTGTTATTGTTGTAGATTAGGTTTTTCTTCATCCATAAAAAATCCCGATTCTTAATGCTAAGAATCGGGATTTTTACTTTTATGAACTGTTTATTAGTAGTACTCTTTTATTATTAATTCGGTTGTTTATAAAGAGTTAAAGTCATTGCGAGCTTTTCGCGAAGCAATCTCCATACTTTTCTTTTAAGTAGATTGCTTCGGGCGAAAAGCCCTCGCAATGACGAAC
>CAILDT010000781.1 GCA_903833025.1 uncultured Bacteroidota bacterium
TCAATAAATAATATTCAAATACTTTTAATTCGTTAAAACATACTCGTGCCACTGCTCTCCATCGTATATATCAATAAATTTCTGTGAAAACGTAAAAGCATCTAACGATTTATTAATCATATAATCTCTCGCCTTCATAATATTCATATCGGCAATCATTTCAAACACATCGGCAAATAAGTCTTCTTGATATTCGGAGAAATGGTTCAAACAAACTAGGGTGAATTGATTAATTGGATTTTCTGTTTCTTGTTTAATTTCATACAATTTAAACAAGAATAACAACCACAATATTTTAGTTCTTCTATTATATATTAATCGCCAGTTTTCATCGTTAGTTTCTCGGTCCATATCGACGGTTAAAATCAGAATGATTGCGTGTAGTTGGTCTAATATTTTACGATTTACTATATTTTTTAGCGAAAAGTCTATATTAAAGTTTTTCAATAAATATTCCGCCAATACAAATCCAAGAGTTTTATAATATCTATTGCCAAACTCCTCACTATCATTATCGTCATCATCGTATCCGTCGCGATTCATATATATATATTGAATAAGTGAATGTAATGCCGTATTGCCGTCTTCATCTTGCTCGTTAATATTAAACCCAGATGATTGCGTCAACTCCATAATCTCGGGAGGTATTCCTTGTTCGTAATTATATAAATCATCCATTTTCATCATAGCATATATTATTGAACTCAGCGTTTCTTGTTGGTTAGTAGCCATTTTCTTTTCATTTATATCATATTTTTAACTCTATTTAAAAGTTTTCAATTTTTCGGAAATATAATACTACGCATCGTTGATATAACATTCACAGTAGTATAAGCATATTTATTCGTACCATCGGTGGTCGCCGCTCTTATAAGAATCGAACCTTTTTTATTACCAGTCACTATGCCACTTTGATTGACGGACACAATAGCCGAATTGGAGGAAGTCCATGCGATTAATTTATTTGTCGCATTCGTCGGCAAAATAGTTCCAGTCAATTGAATCTTATTATTTTTTGCCAAGTTTATAGATGCATAATTTATCTGGATGGATTTCGCTAATTTTATCGGTGAAGGCACTGGCGGCACAACAGCCATCAATACATTTTTCAAATTTGCTCCATTTATCGAACCCAGACCCGTACAACAATCATAACCCATTTGGGAAATATATGATTTAATCTCTCCATGAACACTAATATCATAATTATTACCTTGTGTAATATCGTGGAAATTATTACTGCTATTTGCCGAACTATAGAGCAGCGGATTCACGAATGCAGTCGGCTTGACGAGCGCCAAATACGCCGCAAACATTGGCGCCGCCATACTCGTTCCGCCCCAGCCCGCTTGTAATTGTCCATTTAAATATAATATCAGACCCGTCTCGGGATCAGAATTAAAGGCCACATCAGGCACATTCCTATAAGACGCATTATTATATTTGGTTTGATATGTGGGTTTCGAATAAAAAGCACTTACGCCGCCACCTGTCGCCGCAAATGAACCATTCAAAAGCCCATCATTCCATACTGTCTCATTTGTAGAAGCGTCATACACTTTATTCTGACAAATTAAAGATGTACCACCTACAGAAGTTACATAAGGACACGACGCAGGAAAATCTACTGATAACTGCATCGTTCCATTTCCGTCGGTTGAACCATTATCGCCTGCGGCGGCGCAAATATTAATACCTGCTTCCGTAGCCACTTTCAAAATATTACTGACACTAGTCAATTCGCCTGTCGTATCATGCCCTCCAGTCAAATAATATATTTCTGGCAATCCCCATGAAATAGAGATAACCGAAGGCACATATTTATGACCACTTACGGTTATACCCGCTAAAGCTATTGGCAAAACTTGGCTGAAAGAATAAGAATTTGGAAACAAATAGAGAATAATAGTTAGGGATGAACTCGGATAGCAGCCGCCGATAATACTGATATCTAAGGTATTTTCTCCGGTACTGCCGTCGTCGGTTAAATCATTTACGGCGCCGCCGACCGGATAAATAATGACTTTTGGCATTTGTGTCACAGACGTGTAGCCTAGATATTTCCAATAATTTTGCACGTCGCAATTAGCAGCACCAAAAGGTAATACGTAGGTGCTGGCTTGATTCGCCGGCACACCGTATAAACCTCCGCCGAAAGAAATGACACCGACGATGGAGGTTTGCTGCGCTGGTGGCACTGGAAAACCATAAATACTGGCTAGCTGTTTAATATCAAAAAAAGGTGAGGATGTTTGACCTTCTGGTGATACGGCTTTTGGACGTAACTTATATCTGGGTTTATGAACAATGGACATTTATATATATTAACATTATTAATTTTAATTATTACAACCCCATTTCCCGCAAAATTGTCTAGGATTACATTCGCCCATATCTATTCCGCATTCAATACATAAATTCTTTTGTACGGCTTCGCTATGTGATACGGCTTCGCTATGTGGTACGGCTTTGCTATGTGGTACGGCTTCGCTATGTGGTACGGCTTTGCTATGTGATACGGCTTCGCTATGTGGATTCATTTCTATTAAATCATCTACATAACACCATTTGTTAATACTATTTTCTTTATTACAACAATGCAGCGTTTCTCGGCCATCTGTTCTTGAAACACCTATAAACGGATTATCTATTTTCCACCCATCTTCAATCTCTCCAGAGCTCCGTTTTATTTTGATATTATCAGCATTTTGTAAATATTTCGCCCTGCCATAAGCCATCGTTTCATGCCATTCTTTCACGGCTGCTTCCGCTTGTGTTTGGCAGCTCGGACACGAAATATATCCCATTTTCAATTCATCATATACAGTATATGTATGTGTTTCACCTTTCGGGTCATCACAAAACATACACATATCGGCCACTTGAATAAAGGTTAATCGTCTTGGATACATTTTCTTTTATTGGTTATGCTTTATGCTAACAAAAAAAAGGATTTCAATTTTTATTTCTTATATTTACGCGTTTTAATTCTTTTATGTTTGCGTTTTTTAGTGTGGATGTGTTTCCGGATGCGTTTTTTTATTTTTTTACCGCCTACTTCTACATCATTTGATAATACACATTGTTCTTGTAATTTTAGTAATTCATTATCTATATTTAATTTTGTTATAGGAATTTCGGTTGAACGACATGTATTAGAAATTAAATGTAATTCTACATTAAACATTGGACATATGTCGTCTAATAACTTTTTGAAAGCTATTATGAAAAGTTCATCGGGTAAATTATCATAATGTTTTTTTGCAAAA
>CAILDT010000782.1 GCA_903833025.1 uncultured Bacteroidota bacterium
ACAAAACATAGAATATGATTTGCAGAAATACCAAATATCTTCGGGCAATACCGAATCGATACAAGCAACTGCAGTTGCTAAACTAACTTCTATACTTGGGTTTCAGGAAGTATCTGCTTATGCTGGAAAACTGTTTGGTTTCTTAGGTGGTATTATCGCTGCATTCTTTTCCATCTCCTTTATGACGTTTTTCTTTATGAAAGAAGAACATCTCATTCGCGATATAATATTATTACTTACTCCACCCAAACATATACAAGCAGTAACAGATGTGATGAAAAACACTAAACTTATATTGAGAAGATATTTTATAGGCATTCTTTTAGATATTTTATTTGTGGCGGCTTTAACTTCTATTGGACTATCTATTTTCGGAATAAAAAATGCAATGCTGATAGGATTATTTGCCGGAATACTAAATGTGATACCTTATGTAGGTCCTATACTTGGTTGTGGATTTGCAATATTAATAGGAGTATCGAGCAATCTTAACCTTGATTTTTATACACAGTTAATTCCGTTAACGGGCAAAATAGCAATGACCTTCTTAATTGTTCAATTAGCAGATGCAATGTTTTTTCAACCATTAGTAATTTCAAATACCGTGAAAGCGCATCCATTAGAAATATTTATTGTTATACTTATTGCCAGCACAATAGCAGGAATATCAGGGATGGTGGTGGCGATACCTGTTTATACAATTATTAGAATACTTGCAATGCAGTTTCTGAATAGGTTTAAAATAATACAGGAACTTACCCACGATTTAGAAGAAATAACAGAGCACGACAAGAAATGATTACCAATCAAATCATTTCCTATCTTTGAAATCGTTTTAAAAACAAGAAATCCATAAGTGCTGTTTAAAGAAATCATAGGTCAGAGTGCTATAAAAGAAAGATTGGTACGTTCTATTAAAGAGGAGCGTATCAGTCACGCACAACTGTTTCTTTCCCCTCAAGGGAGTGGTAGTTTGGCACTTGCTGTGGCGTATGCACAATTTATTTGTTGCATTAATAAACAGGAAAACGATTCGTGCGGACAATGTTCTTCGTGCATAAAATACAATAAACTCATTCATCCCGATTTGCATTTTGTATATCCAGTTGCACTTTCCAAAGATGTTGAAGTAAGTACTGATGTGGCGAAAGATTGGCGCGAAGCGTTTTTAGATAATCCCTACATTACTTTATTCAATTGGTTTGCTTTGCAAGAAGCAGAAAACAAACAGGCAGTAATAGGTGTTAAGGAAAGTGCAGAGATACTTCGCAAATTAAGTTTAACCACTTATGAAAGCGAATATAAAATAATGATTATTTGGCAGGCTGATAAAATGAATTTGCAAGCAGCAAATAAATTATTAAAGATATTGGAAGAACCGCCTGATAAAACCTTGTTTCTATTGGTTTGCGAAAGCGAAGACCAATTGTTACGCACCATACTATCGCGAACACAATTAATTAAAATCCCTAAAATAGGTGATACGGATTTAATAAATGCGTTGATTGAAAGAGATGGATTATCTCGCGAAGCAGCCGAAAGCACAGCGCATTTATCGGACGGGAATTATGCAGAAGCATTGATGCTGATAAATGAAAACGAAAACGCAGCGCAGAATTTAGCAAGCTTTCAAAAGCTGATGCGTGCTTCTTTAAAGTTTGACCCGAAAGCAGTTTTGGCGTGGATAGATGAAGTTGCAACATCGGGCAGAGAAAGACAAAAGAACTTTTTGAAATACGCTTTACATATAATGCGCGAAAGTTTAATGATGAATTATGCTGATGAATCGTTAATAAAACTTGGAGCAAGTGAGCAGGAATTTGTAAAAAAATTTTCTCCATTTATTCATTCAAATAATATAGAACGCTTTATAGATGAGCTAAACAAAGCACACTTTCATATGGAACGAAATGCAAATCCTAAAATATTGTTTATGGATTTAGCTTTTAAGTTCAATGAATTATTAAATTTACCAAAACCGGTTTATCAAACCAATAACTAACAACTAATAACAAATAACTAAAATATATGGGATGTAGCGGATGTTCAACAGGAAGAGGGTGCAGTACAGCAAGCCCAAGTTTGCCGGGAGGTTGCAAAAATAACGGCTCGTGCGGAGTGGGAGGATGCAATAAATTAAATGTATTCGATTGGCTTGCAAATATGGAATTGCCAGGCGGACAAGCTCCGTTTGATATTGTAGAAGTACGATTTAAAAACAGTAGAAAAGAATTTTACAGAAATACGCTTGGGTTACAACTCAATGTTGGTGATGTGGTAGCGGTGGAAGCTTCAACTTCTGGTCACGATGTTGGCGTGGTTTCTATTTCAGGAGAATTAGTGCGTTTGCAAATGCAAAAGAAAAACGTAAAAGCGGATTCGGAAGAAGTGAAAAAGATTTTTCGCAAAGCAAAACCTTATGACATTGATAAGTGGAGAGAAGCACAAGGGCTTGAACAGGCAACAATGTATAGCGCAAGAACAATAGCAGTGAAATTAAAACTGGATATGAAAATATCGGATGTGGAATATCGTGGTGATAGAACCAAAGCGATATTTTATTACACTGCCGAAGGTCGCGTTGATTTTCGTGAGTTAATAAAGGTGTTGGCAGATGAATTTAAAATAAGAATTGAAATGAAACAGATAGGTGCACGGCAGGAGGCGGGGCGGTTGGGTTCTATTGGTTCGTGCGGTAGAGAATTATGTTGCTCTACTTGGCTTACTGATTTCCGTTCGGTATCCACCAGTGCGGCCCGTTATCAGCAGCTATCATTAAATCCTCTGAAACTTGCAGGACAATGTGGCAAACTTAAATGTTGTTTGAATTATGAGTTGGATAGTTATATGGATGCGTTAAAAGATTTTCCTGAAGTAAATAATGTGAAGTTGGAAACAGAGAAAGGAAGAGCATTTCATCAGAAGACAGATATTTTTAAACGTACTATGTTTTTCTCTTACACATCAGAGCCCGATAATTTTATTGCAATGTCAATTGAAAGAGTGAAGGAAGTAATGGCTTTGAATGCACAAGGTGCGAAGCCAGATGATTTGAATATTAAAGTGGTGGCTACAAAAATAATTGAAAAAGCACCTGATTATGAAAATGTGGTTGGACAGGATTCTCTTACTCGTTTTGATAAAAGCAAGAAGAGAAATAATAATAAAAGTAGAAATAGAAAGCCAAAAGTAAATCAAGCAAATAATCCGAATCAAAGTGTGGCAGGTGGTGAAGCTAAACCAAATCAAAGCCCAAATCAGAATAGACCGAATCCAAATCAAAACAGACCAAATCAAAACAGACCAAATCAAAATCAGAATAAACCTAATCCGAATCAAAACAATAACCGTCCGAGACCAAATAACAATCGCCCTCGACCGAATAATAATAATAACAAACCGCCTCAACCTCCTCAAGCTAATTAGAAATAATACTATTTGTTTATGAAAAAAGCATTCAATAAACTTTTTCCTCTTCTGCTTTTGTTTATCGTTTTGGGACTCTCTTCGTGTGATAAAGCTCGCATTTTCGAGAAGAATCAGGACATTCCTGAGGAAGGTTGGAAGAAAGATAATGCTATTAAGTTTGACGTTGATATTAAAGACCCATCTACTGCTACTAATTTTTATATCAATGTTCGCAATGCAGATGGGTATCCTTTCCAGAATTTATATTTGTTTATTAAAACAACATTTCCAAATGGAAAGATGTCGAACGATACGCTGGAATGTGTTTTAGCAAATGAAAAAGGAAAATGGTTGGGAAGCGGATTAGGAGATATTTATGACAATCAAATTTTATTTAAACGTAATGTTCGTTTCCCGATGGCAGGAAATTATAAGTTTGAAATACAACACGGAATGCGTGTGGAACCTGTAGATCGGAAGAGCACACG
>CAILDT010000783.1 GCA_903833025.1 uncultured Bacteroidota bacterium
AAATTATGAGTTATGAATTATGAGTTATGAGTTTAGTAATTTGAAATTTAGAATTTAAAATTTCTCTATCAGGTTTGCCATCCCGAAGATTCCTTTTTTGCCTTTAATAAATTCAGCAGCCAAAACAGCACCCAATGCAAATCCTTTTCGATTGTGAGCAAAATGAGTAATGCTGATTTCGTCAACAGCAGAATTATAAGTAACAGTATGTGTGCCAGGTACTTCGCCAATTCGTTTTGAAATAATACTTAGTTCATTTTTATTTTCGGTTGGTTCATTCACCCATTTTTGTTTAGCATCTATTTCTTTTATTATTTGATTAGCCAACGAAATGGCTGTTCCACTTGGCGCATCCAATTTATGGGTGTGATGTATTTCTTCAAGCGCAACATTATAATCAGTGTAAGTATTCATCAGCTTTGCTAAATATTGATTTAGTTTAAAAAATAAATTTACGCCAATGCTATAATTAGAAGCATAAAACAGGGATTGATTTTTATCCCTACATACTTGTTTTACCTCTTCCATTTTATCGAGCCACCCTGTAGTACCCACCACAATTGGCACATTGGCTTCAAAACATTTATAAATATTATTTACTGCTGATTGAGGAGTAGAAAATTCAATAGCAACATCCGCCTTCTTTAAATCTTCAATAGAGAATGAATCTGCGTTTGTTTCATCAATCGTTAAAACTATAGTGTGCCATCTAGAAATAGCCATTTGCTCCACCTCTCTGCCCATTTTACCATATCCTATTATTGCAATGTTCATTCTGTTTCTCTTAATTTTCGGGGCAAAATTACAATTTAATTGTCAATGAAAGTCCATAAGAATAATGATTTACATAAGCGGTATTTATCACTGCTGGATGGATTTTAAAAGACAAATCTTCGCTCACATCAAACGTAAATAAATGCGCATCCACATTTGCATCCACTACATTAAGCAGGTAAAGTGCGGCTGCACCTATCACCGATAAATCGCGATACCGATGGTAATAATGCTGAAGCGTATTCAATTGGTCTTGATGATAAGCACCAGTGTAAGTGCCGTCGTAGCTATCTTTTAAATCATTCAAATATGTTTTATATCTCGTTTGATTAAAATTTATTGAGTATGCCAAAGCAGCAAATCCAACGTATATAACGGGCACTTTCCAATATTTCTTATTGTACACCTGCCCTAACCCCGGACAAAAAGTTGACATCAACGCTGCTTTGCGAGGCGAATGTTTTTTAGTAATCGCTTTTACTGTATCTGTAACTTGTACTTTGGTTGTATCTGTTAATTGTGCAGAAGCTTTAAAGGCACATAAAAACAAAAAAGTTATTACAATAATTAATTGCAATAACCTTTTTGAAATAAAATACGTTTTGGAATTATGCATCTAACAAATCAAGGATTCGTTTTAAATCACTATCCGATTTAAAAGGAATAACAATTTTTCCTTTGCCGTTTGGTTCTTTTTTAATTTGAACTTTAGTATTAAATACTGCGCGCAAATCGGTAACAAAATTATTTTGTTCTACTGACAATGTTGCTTTTGAAACAGTGTTAGTAGAATCTTTTGTTTTTGTGTCAACCGTCTTCATTTCTGTTTTTACACCTCTTGCCAAATCTTCTACTTCGCGCACAGAAAGATTATTTAAAACAATCTGATTATAAATATCCAATTGCTTATCCTCATTATCAATGTTTATCAAAGCACGAGCGTGTCCCATTGTTACATCACCATTGCGAATGGCAAGTTGAATTTCCACCGGAAGTTTTAACAAGCGCAAATAGTTTGTTATTGTAGAACGTTGTTTACTTACCTTATGCGAAAGTTGTTCCTGCGTTAAACTACATTCATCAATCAATCGTTTGTAACTTATTGCCACTTCAATAGCATCTAATTCTTCGCGCTGAATATTTTCCACCAACGCCATTTCCAGCATTGATTGGTCGTTTGCAATACGGATATATGCAGGCACACTTGTTAACCCCGCTAATTGGGAAGCACGAAAACGTCTTTCTCCAGAAATCAATTGATACCTGTCGTATCCCAATTTACGAACCGTGATGGGTTGAATAATACCGTGTTCTTTAATAGAGGCGGCTAATTCGTTCAACGCATCTTCCTCAAAATTAGTTCTCGGCTGAAACGGATTGGTTTCTATTTTGGAAATTTCGATGTTGGCAATAGCACCAACCACTTTCCCTTCCCCTTCTAATTGAGTTATGTCGGTATTTGCATTTTCAAGCAATGCACTTAATCCTCTTCCTAATACATTTTTTTTAACTGTCATTCTTTTCTATTTGTAAATTCTCATTTATTCGTAATTCGTAACCCTAATTTTCTTCTACAATATT
>CAILDT010000784.1 GCA_903833025.1 uncultured Bacteroidota bacterium
AAAAAGCAGCTAAAAAAGGAAAAAAGTAAAAAGAAAGGGCTCGAAAGAGCCCTTCTTTTTTTGTCTTATATTTTCCTCCCTCCTCCGATTAAATAATCCCTTCTTTCTGAACAACACCAATACCAGGCAATTCATTCAATGTTATTTTCCCGTTTGTAAAAGTTATTCCGTCATACAAATCGTTTTTAATTAATAACGGTCCGTCCAAATCTGCATAATCTACTAACGGGGTTAATTGTGCAGCTGCAGAAACGGCACAGGAAGTTTCGCTCATACAACCAACAAGTATTTTCAAATTTAATTCGCGTGCCCGTTTAATCATTTTGTTTGCTTCAAACATTCCAGTACACTTCATCAGTTTAATATTTATTCCGTGAAAACAATTCTTCACTTTATCAATATCAGAAAATCGCTGAACACTTTCATCAGCAAAAATTGGCAAAGGACTTTTTTCAAACAACCAAAATGAATCATCCATATTTTCTTTCGGTAAAGGTTGCTCCACAAACAAAACATTTTTATCCGTTAACCATTCTATCATTTCCAATGCAAGGTATTTATCCTTCCATCCTTGATTTACATCAATTGCAATTGGTTTGTCGCTAACACTTCTGATGGTATTAATAATTAATTTATCATTTTCACCATTAAGTTTTACTTTTAAATATTTGAATTCGGAAGCTTCGATGATTTTTTGTTTTATAATTTCCAGTTCATCAATTCCTAAAGTATAGGTAGAATATGGAGTATTATTTTTATCGCAATTTAAAATTTGCCAGCAAGGTTTGTTTTGTAGCTTTCCAATTAAATCGAGTAAGGCGATATCTATAGATGCTTTTGCGGCTGTATTATTCGGAGCAATTTTATCCACTTCATTTAATATAGATTCTATTTCAAATGGATTTTGAAATTTATTTATCACAACTGCTGCTTTATTTAAAAAAGCTAAAACTGTTTCGTGCGATTCACTTAAATATGGTGGCATACTTGCTTCACCATAACCAATAAATCCTTCGTGTTCCAATTGAGTTAAAACAATTGGAGTGGAAGAACGTGTTCCGTGTGCTATTTTAAATGGTCTTTTAAAATATAAAGTATGAGGTGCGAATGCTAGTTTCATTTTTTTGGGAACGAAAGTAATAGAATATTAAACAAAAGATGAATAAAATATTTTCCAGTTCCTCTTTTTATGCGACTAAGTATTTGCCTAGTATTACATATAAATTATATCTTTGCCATAGAAATAAAACGTAATTATTAAATGAAAAAAGTATTTTTATTATTGACCCCTGTAATTTATTTACTGATAAGTTGTGGAAATTCAAAAACAAATGAAACAACTTCTTCTGTTCCTGGAATGAAGGAAGTACAATTAAAAATTAATGGTAATCCCCTTTCCATAATGGTTCCTTCGGATTCTACAAAAGGGAAACTTGAAATTGTACTTCAGCAATGGGGTGCCACAGAAATAACTTTAGGAAAAGACTTTAAAATAGCTATAGAAGAAGGCGCAGGAGATATTCAATTAACTAAAAACGACATTTCAAATGACGAAGTTTTTAAATTGAAACGATATTTAAAAGATGAGCCAACATTATTATTTTGGGAATCAAAGAATGCTGATTTACCAGATTCTAAGTTTCATTTTTATATGATAAATAAAATTGGTGCGGTTTCATATATTATTAAAGACATTGAAAACGGAGATTCATTTAATGAAAAGGCAATACAAACAATGATAGATGCTGCTAAAACTTTGAAAGTTTCAACAAAATCTAATTCTTAACCGCTTGTAAATATTTATTAATAGCCATTTCTATATTTTAGAAATGGCTTTTTTAGTAATTTTATACTCATAGAAATCTTAAATTATGAAAACGATAAAAAATTATATCGATGGAGAACTCGTTGAACCAATTGGTAAAACATACATTGATAATTACAATCCGGCAACTGGCAAAGTATATTCTCTGATTCCTGATTCGGATGAACGAGATGTGGAATTAGCTACTAAAGCTGCTTTAAAGGCATTTCCAAGTTGGAGTAATACTCCAAAAGGAGAACGTTCAAGAATATTATTGAAGATTGCAGATTTGATTACAGAGAATTTAGACCGCTTAGCAATTGCTGAATCTGTGGATAATGGTAAACCCATTGCACTCGCAAAATTGATTGACATCCCTCGCGCAGCAAGTAATTTTCATTTTTATGGAACAGGTATTTTGCATTATGCAGCTCATAGTCATTCAATGGAAGACACCGCAATAAATTATACATTGCGAAGTCCTGTTGGTGTTGCCGGCTGCATTTCTCCCTGGAATTTACCTTTATATTTATTCACTTGGAAAATTGCTCCTGCGCTTGCATCAGGAAATTGTGTGGTTGCCAAGCCATCTGAAATTACCCCTATGACTGCTTATTTACTTTCTGAATTATGTATGGAAGCAGGTTTGCCAAAAGGTGTTTTGAATATTGTTCACGGTTATGGTCATAAGGTGGGGGCTGCAATTACAGCGCATCCGCAGATACCTCTCATCTCTTTTACCGGCGGAACAAAAACAGGAGCAGAAATAGCAAGAGTAGCAGCTCCTATGTTTAAAAAACTTTCTTTAGAACTTGGGGGAAAAAATCCGAATATGATTTTTGCTGATTGTGATTATGAAAATATGCTTAAAACCACTTTACATTCTTCCTTCTCTAATCAAGGGCAGATATGTCTTTGCGGTTCTCGCATATTTATAGAGCGTTCTATTTATGAAAAATTCAAAAAAGATTTTGTAGAACAAGTTCAGAAAATGAAAGTGGGAAATCCTGCTGAAAAAGAAAGCAGATTAGGTGCTGTGGTTTCTAAACAGCATAAAGAAAAAATATTATCCTATATCGAATTAGCAAAACAAGAAGGAGGAACCATTCTTTGTGGTGGTAATGAAGTGAAGCTGGACGGCGAGTTTGCGGATGGTTATTATATTGCTCCAACTGTGATAGAAGGGCTGCCTTATAACTGCCGAACAAATATGGAAGAAATTTTCGGACCTGTGGTAACCATTATGCCTTTTGATACAGAAGAGGAGGCAGTAATGTACGCCAACAGCACACAATATGGCTTGGCCTCTATTTTATGGACAGAAAATTTAACTCGCGCTCATCGCATTGCTAATAATTTACATACAGGTATTGTATGGATTAATTGCTGGCTGCTTCGCGATTTAAGAACTCCTTTTGGCGGTGTAAAAAGTTCAGGAGTTGGACGCGAAGGTGGTTTTGAAGCGTTTGATTTTTTTACAGAACCGAAAAATGTTTGTATAAAGTTGAAGTAGTTACAAAACATCAACTACTTTCTCCAATTTTATCCCTCGCGAACCTTTTATAAGAATTGTGAAATCTTTCAATTGAAGTTGTTTTAAATATTCTGTAGCTTCACTACTTGTAGAAAATGATTTGGCATTTATTCTTTTTCCTGCTTCAATAAAATAAGGTCCAACTAATATAATATGAGAAATATTCTTTTTCTGTTGATGTAATAATTCAATAATCGCATCGTGTTCTTTCTCACTATCTTCTCCCAATTCAAGCATATCGCCCAGAATAACCATTTTATTGGTTTGATTCATTTGAGCAAAATTTTCTATCGCAGCATTCATACTCGATGGATTAGCATTGTAAGCATCGAGTAATAATAAATTATTTTTTGTCTGCATTACCTGCGAACGATTATTAGATGGAACATAATTCTCCAATCCTTTTTTTATTTCATCTTCCGAAACATCAAAATAATTACCGATACAAGCAGCGGCTAATATGTTTTCGAAATTATATTTCCCTATTAGTTGGGTGGATATAATTGGTTTATCATTCAAATTAGAAGTATCTGTTTTTGATTTGCACTTTAATTTCACGAATGGATTACTTTCTATAAACACTCCACTAAAATCATTTTCAGTATTTGTTCCATAAGTAATTTTCGTGATGCCTTCGGAAATACTCATCAGCAAATCATTGTCAGCGTTAACAAATAGTTTTCCGTTTTTTTGCTGAATGAATTTATACATTTCTGATTTCGCTTTTATCACTCCTTCCTCTCCGCCAAAACCCTCAAGATGGGCTTTTCCGATATTAGTTATCATCCCGAAATTAGGCTCTGCAATGTGGCAAAGCGCATTAATTTCTCCTTGATGATTAGCTCCCATTTCTATTATTGCTAATTCGTGTTCATCTGTAATACTCAATAATGTTAGCGGAACTCCGATGTGGTTATTCAAATTACCTTTTGTAGCTTGCACTTTATATTTTTGACTTAACACAGCATTTACTAATTCTTTGGAAGTAGTTTTTCCATTGGTGCCTGTAATGCTGATAATAGGGATGGTTAAATGCCTGCGATGATAATTGGCTAACTCCTGCAAAGCAGTTAACACATCATCAACTAATAAATACCTGTCATCTCTTTTATATTCTACCTCATCAATCACAGCTAATGAACACCCCGCATTTATTGCTTTCTCTGCAAATTGATTGGCATTAAAATTATCTCCTTTTAAGGCAAAGAAAATACTGTTGGGTTTAATCTCTCTGGTATCAGTGCAAACGAGAGGATGCTTTAAAAAATGATCATAAAGTTTATGCAGCATAAATGAAATTATTTAAGTTCGGGTGGAATAATACATATAGGAACTGGAACCATTTTATGCTGATTTGCTTTATTCATTTTTGTATAAATATCAAGAACTTCTTCTTGCCTGGCAGTAAGAGTCAAAAAATCGTGAGGGTTGGCAATAAATTTCATTGCCCATTCCAGCTCATCATACGTGGCCCCAATCTGGTCTTCATCACTTCTTCCATCATGAAACAAACCATCGGTAGGTGGTGCTATTAGTATAGAATCAACAACTCCTAATTCTTTTGCTAGTGTATATACATCTGATTTCATTAAGTCGGCAATAGGGCTGATATCAACTCCTCCATCGCCATACTTGGTAAAAAAACCAATCCCGAAATCTTCCACTTTATTTCCTGTGCCTGCTACTAATAATTTATAATGACAGGCAAAAGCATATAACGTTGTCATCCGCAAACGTGAACGGGTATTCGCCATAGTAAGCCAATCGCGAACTTCTTCAGGCAATGAAACATAAATGCCGTGAAACGCTTCAGTAAGCTCCACTTCCTGCGATGAAACATTTGAAAACTTTATTTTCAGCCACATAATATGTTCCTGCCCTCTGTCGTACTCCGCCTTTTGCTGATGAATGGGCATATTCAAACAAATAACTTGTTTGCCTGTCATCGCACAAAGTGTAGAAGTAAGCGCAGAATCAATACCGCCAGAAATACCAATTACAAAACCAGTGGTATTACTTTGGTCAGAATACTGTTTTAACCAGTTTACTATATGTTGTATTGTTTCTTGTTTTTTCATAAATAAAAATCCCGATTTCAATAGAGAATTGAAATCGGAATTAAAGGTACTAATTAATATCTTTTAGAATAAAACACCAACTGTTAATACTACCGAGTTTGATTTTAAATTTTGTGGCAAACCATCCAACGAATATCCTGTTCCAGACGAATTATTTGTTTGTTTCATTAAATAATCAGAAGTCCCCTTAACTGTATTTGTAAATCCTAATAAATAATTTAAGCCAAAAGTTAAAGAGGTGCTTCCAGAAATATTCATTTCGGTGCCGAATCCAATGTTTAACGTTTCGTGAATTGGAGCAATATCTTTTGTAATATCCACTTTTGTGAAGCTGGTATTTGCATTTGTGTTCCAATTAGAAACTACGTCATTTGCTTTTGCTTTCCAGCGAATAGAGCTATTAATGCCTATTTGTCCAAAATAAGTCATCATTCCAATTTGTTTTGTTTTTAATTTTAGTGTTAAAGGAATAGTAATATACGAAACACTGTATGTTCTGTCGTTCAGCTGATAACGTGTGTTTGCTTTATAAAAATTATATGAACCTGAAGTATCAGAACCCGGGCTTGAATTGAAAGGTAATATTTTATCGTCTGAATTACTGTAATAATAACTCACCGTATTTGCATTGGCTGTAGTTTGTCCGCCATTATTATAATGTATTTTTCCACCTGCCATATCAATCTGCAAACCTGTGCAAACGCTTGCTACCTTCGCTAATCTAAATTCTATTATTAGTCCACCACCTATTTTGGGTGCTACGCCATTACCTGCTAATATTTTCCCATCTGGCTTGTACCAATCCAATGATGGTGTTATTTTTATTCCGAAACGAACATTTTTGATGTCCTTTCCATCGTCTGTTGTTTGTGCAAATGCAAAGTTTGTTGTCAGTGCAATTATTGCAATTAGTAATATCTTCTTCATAATTTTTATACTTTTGGTTTTTGTTTTATGGATTATTGATTTGACGATACAATATTAAGAATAATTTTTTACAGATGAAGAAATCTATTGCATACATTATTATTATTTTATTTCTTTCTGCTTGTCATCACGACGATTTAAAAGTGGATGTTTCGAATGTAGTTGTTCCCGAACTTACTATAAACAGGATGGAGCAAGATGTTTTTGGGTTGGATACTACACATCTTTTATCGTCTGTAAATAAACTGAAAACTAAATATGGCAAGTTTTACAATTCCTATATAGTTGGTATTCTAAATAACGGAGGTTCGCGCGATACTTCGAAAGCTGATTTATTAAAACTATTTATTAGTGATAAGGATATGCGTGAGGCGTATGCTAATTGCCAAAAGGAATATCCTGACGTAAATAAATTGAAATCAGATTTCACTCAATCTTTCAAATACTTTAAAAACTATTTCCCTAACCGCCCTATTCCAAAGGTGGTTACAATGAT
>CAILDT010000785.1 GCA_903833025.1 uncultured Bacteroidota bacterium
AGTGCCTCCAACAGAAGGAATAGCTAATTTAGATGCTCCAAGCCCACGTTGAACTTGAATAATATTAGTAATCCCTCCTAAGCCAGCCCAATCAGACCAAAATACGGCTCCATTTTCCATATCATTCATAGGTACACCGTCTACCATTACACCAATGTTTTTTTCATCAAACCCTCTAATGCTAACTCTAGCATCACCCGTACCGCCACCTTGCTCGGTAGCATATACACCGGGTGTGGAGTTTAAAACCATTGGTATATCTCGTGCGCCAAGTTCTTCTTCTATTTGTTTTTGTGATACGTTGCTAAATGCAATAGGGGTTTCGCGACTTCTGGCAACATCGGCCACTATTTCCACTTCGTTTAGTGTAGCGGTGGTTAATGCAAAAGAAAGAGTTATCGGTTTATCTGCTACCTTTACTTTTAGCTTCTTTGGCTCGTAACCAACATAGGAAATAGTGAGTGTGTATTCGCCTGCTGAATCTATTTTGATGGAAAAGTTTCCGTTAATATCCGTTACCACACCTTTGCCTGCACCATATACAATGGTAGCACCAACAATAGTTTCGTTGGTTATCGCATCTTTTACAGTGCCTTTTATTTCACCATTCTGCGCTTTTAATGCAGGAGCGAATAAAGAAGTAATTAATATGCAGAAAACGAATTGCTTCATTATTTAACAACAGTCATTTTTAAGGTTTTCTTCATATTGTTGGAGATGAATGAAGCAAAGTAAATACCTGCTGGCAACTCGGTAACATCTACATTTAATTTTGTTTTGCCTGCATTCATTTCCGAATTATAAACACGTTTTACTTCTCTGCCGGTGATATCGTAAATGCTAACTGCTACTTTAGACATTGCGCTCAAATTAATTTCGATAGTTGTTGATTCTTGATTTACCGGATTAGGGTAAATAGTAAACCCTTTGATGGCAGTGTTGGTTTCGATGCCAACTGCGATAGTTACTGTAAATGTAACAGTATCACTACAAGCACCGCTAAATGCAATAAGCATTACTGTATAAGTTCCGCTGGTAGAATATACGTGTGTTATGGTATCTTGTGTTGAATTAGAAGCATCGCCAAAGTTCCAGTAATAGGATGTTGCTCCGGTGGAGCTGTTAGTGAAATGTACGCTGAAACCATTTATAGTACCGTGTCCGCCTACTGCTGTAGGTAACGGATTAACAGTTACAACAGTACTTGATGATTGTCCAACTCCATTACAAGGATTTGCATTGGTGGTGGTAACATAATAAGTACCAGTGGCAGTAACAGTTATGCTTTGTGTAGTTTCGCCATTAGGGCTCCATAAATAAGAATCGGCTGTTGATGCTGTTAATGTGGTTGATTGCCCTTGGCATATTGTAACTCCGCCCGTTACTGTAACAGTTGGCAATGGTGCGTTACTTACGTTAACTGATATAGGAGCAGAGGTGGATTGACAACCGTTTACATCTGTTTCGGTAACAGTATAATTGCCTGTTGAGTTTACGGTTATGCTTTGTGTACTTGCCGTGGTTGACCATATATTGCCTGTTGAATAGCTGGAAGTAAGCACCACAGTACCACCTGTACAAAATGATGTAGGACCACCAGGTGTTATAATTGGGGCTGTTGGTAACGGATTCACAGTTACAGTAATTGAAGTTCTATTGCTTTCTGTTCCGCCCATATAACTCTCGCTTACATAATAAGTAGTTGTGCCTGCAACGGATGTACTTGGTGTAGGTGCTGTAGCTGATGCTGTTCCGCCAGTTGGCACGGTGTACCAGTTTAACGAATAACAACCTGCTGTAACTGCTGATAATGCACTTGCAGTAGCTCCCAAACAATACGAAACGTTTGCAGTAGCTGTTGGTGCAGGTGGTATGGTGGTGCAATTACACGTATGTGTTCGTAAACTATCAAAAGTATTAACTACTAACGAATCCCACTCGTTGCTTACAATAAACGGATTAGGGTTAACGGTAACACCGCTCAACACATTTGCGTGGCGGATTAAAGTATGGTTATACGTCCACGCCGATTCGTAAAGTGCGTAATATGGAAATACGGGGTTCCAGCCACCTGTGCCATCTAAGCCCACCATATTGGCATCGCCTATCATCCCGAAAATATCTACATCGTTCCAAGTTGTACCGCCGTTAGTGGTTTTTTGCAATGCTTCGGCATCGTTTCCATTAATGTACATAGCATAACTTATGTTGTAATCAGGACAAAGAAACGTATCTGCTTTCATCTGTAAGGCAGCATCTACAATAGGTCCGTCAATAGGTTGAACGGGTGGTGTTAACCTATCCAACACAATAACCCACGCCACGTGTGGTCCTATAACGTGTGTTCCCAAGTTGATGGGTGCATTGGGAGTAACGTTGCCGGCAGCTTCGGATTGCCCGTTGCTATAACGTATTAATCTATATTGATTGTTAAGATTAATAGGGCAATTGGTAGGGTTATAAATTTCGAATGCTTTGTTGTTTCCCGAACCTTCTACGTATTCCGAAATAAACAAATCGCTGCATTGTGCGGTAGCACTAACATAAGTAGCAAGCACAATAATAGATAGTAATAGTTTTTTCATTTTGTTTTTATTAAATTGTTTTATGTTTAATTACCGAATGAAAGCGGTTTCGGAATAACCTTTCGCGGGAGGAAAGATTTCTTGTAGGGTATTCGCTTTTTGTATTTCTCTGCAAATGTATTATAATTTATTATCCCTGCAATTTTTCCTTTTGATTATTAATCAACAAATAATAATGTTGTAACAATAACTTAAGATTGGAGGAGGGGGGGTATTTTGTATATCTTTGGACGATGAAAAATGCAATAGTTCTACTTCTCTTTATCGTATTGGTTTTTATAACAAGTTGCTCCGTAGAAAAGAGACATTATATGAAAGGATATGATGTGCAATGGTATAAAAAAGAAACAAAAAGCAACGCTTTTTCGAACAGCACTGATGTAAAAAGTGACAAAGACAACTTAATTAGCAATAATATAGCTGATAATATAGAAAAGGAAACAACCCCTGCTTCAAATAACAGTATTGATTTTGATGGTAAAACGTTAATAACTGAGGATTCGTGCGATTTGATAAAACTAAAAAACAATACACAAATTAAAGCAAAAATAACGGAAATTAATTCTTCGGTGATTAAATATAAAGAATGTGGTGATGAAAAAGGAATTGAAAAAGCTATTAGTAAAAACCAAGTGTTAGGTATTAATTTTAGAAATGGGTTGGAAGAAAAGTACGAACAGAGTAAAGAGTCAGAAGTAGTGCCCCCTGCTATAGTTAAAAAGCAAAAAGACATACAGAGTGCGGAATCGAAAATAAAAAAGGAAGTTAAATCTACCTATGTATTAGGATTGCTTTCGTTTATTTTAATTATGGTGGCGGGATTACTTGCAACTGCAACAGTTTTAGTATTAATTTATGGTGGAGTTTATTTTGGAATGAGTATTTTTATTTCACTCTGTTCATTTGCCTGTGGCATCGCATCAATAATATTGGGTTTATTGGCTATTATTAAAGGAGGAATTACATTACATAGAATTAATAAGAACCCAGAAGAAAAAATTTATTTAAAGAAAACAATTAAGGGGCTATCATTTGCGGCTGTTGTTTGGAGTTTACTAATAGGTGCTATCGCTGGATTTGCTATTAGGGATAAAATAAAATAACAGCTCCCCTTGCTCCCTACGCTTTAATAATTAACTACAATGTACAACTCTTGCTCCCGAAAATTTTATCTGCATTGCGGGAAGAGTTTTTCACTAACATTAAAAACTAAATCGTTCTTTAAAATTAAATTGTTGC
>CAILDT010000786.1 GCA_903833025.1 uncultured Bacteroidota bacterium
CTAAATGAAAACTCTTGCAAGTAGTTGTACGGAGTCCATCGAGTAAACCGAGTGTTTGGCAGATTTCAATCATTTTAAAAAAAGAACGTGAGATAGGTTTCAAGGTAGAAACCGATTGTTTCGTATTGGGAATGATGGTGTGAATATATTCATACGGGTTAGTGCATTTTTTGTATTTATCCCATTGATCTAGTCGAGCATCAATTTGTTCTTTGGCGATATTTAAATATTTGAATAGGGTTTTGTTAATGAATGGTGGCGAGCCCCCACACCCCCCTTGTAATGAACTATTATCTGATTTATTTTCATCTTGCGGAGCGGGTGACTTGATCAAGAGTTGGGGGTGTGGGGGAGAATCCCCCATGGGGCGCGGAGCTGGCGGATTCTCCCCCAAGGGAAAATCCCCGAAATGTATATTAGGTAAAATACAAAAAGTCATCCTTAGGATATTAGATATAATAATAAAATTTGTTTATGTAGTTATTTTTTCAATTTAAGAACACGTTTAAGCTTGGTGACGGGTGCTTTTCCGGTAGCAGGTACTGGTTCTTCTGCAATTACTAAGGGCGCCAGAGATTGAGGCTTCATGGAGTCCTCAGTATTCACTTCTATAATAGTGGATAATGGTGCCGCCACAGTTTTTTTACTCTTTAATATATTTAACTTTACTTTTGGTTTTATTGTTTTTTCTGTCTTTTCTGCCAAGACTTTTGTCACCGCTTGTTTTGCCGTCTGGCTTTCGCCGAGCTCTATGGATACTTCACTAGCAGATTTATGTTGTAAATTCAAAGCGACTTTATCCGCATCGATGACTTTTCGAACTTTTTTATATATAAAATAGCGGTTTAAGAAAGATATAGTGCGTTCGCCGTCAGACATTTCCGGCGCTTCACCGTAGGATGCTTTCAAACGTGGATTTTTCTTAATATCATCATTCATTTTATTAAATAAATCCGTAAATAAAGCCGTACCATACGTGAAGGGCGAATTCAACTTTTCTAATTCTTCTTTGCTCACAGGCACAAAGCCATAATTTTCTAAGAGTCGCGTCAAGTAAGAATAATTCACTAAATATTCGCGAAAAGTCTTATTAATTGTTTCTTGAAAGACGTCAATCGCATAACCGACGCAAGTTTCGTCGTCATTAAATTCGGTGCGGTCATAACGTTTGGTGACTTCCCATATTTTCTTCAAGTCACCCGTTGCTTCATCGCCGCCCATAATGACCTTGCTTTCATTTTCTTGGACATTTTTTAGCATATTAAACATGCGTTCGCCGTCGTAACTGGTGCCGATAAAATAACCACCTTCTTTAGTCACTTCGGAAACATTTTGCAAGAAATTCTGCAATGTCTCTTGGTTTTCAAACATATAGTGGATGGCGAATTGAATCGAGCAGACATCAAATCCTTCCGAGCCAATACCGTATTGATTATAGACGCCTTGTCCAAGTAATTTGACATCTTTAGGTCCTTGCCCGAACACGGCTTTGGTAATTTGCTTATCTTTATCGACTAAAATACCCGTCGTCTTCCGAATATTAACACTCGAGTTGCCGTTGACGAAGAGAGCTGCCGGCATTACTCGATAACGTTTCCGATAATTCAGGTAGCGCGCATAAGCTCCGTTCATGCGATTTTGAATATTATCCCGCGAAATATCTACGCCAAAGACGAACTTGAGCTTGGCGTCAATCCATTTGGGAAAATCGCCGCCTTTGCCGACGGCTAAATCGATTAAAGTGCCGCCTGGCTTGGCTACACTGCTAATCAAGAGACTTTTCACATAGAGATTATGGAAATCACGCAAAGCTCGGGTTTTACTGGCGCCGGCGACTTTGTTATAATAGACATCGTCGTCGCCGAGCTCGGCAGGAATACCGTCGCCAGTCATAATCATCGTTTGAGATATCGGGTTGTGAATAGAGTGCCAGTTATTGTTGGCTACATGAAAGGCATTGCCGTAATTGGGTTCGCCGGCCCGCAATTGGGCGGTTTTATCATAACGCACCCGTAATGGCACCCAGCGCCACTGTTCTTCTTTCTTAATGTCGTAACTAAATTCGATAATCATATTATCTTCGATGATTTCGTTCGCTTCGGTGAACATATGTTTTTCGGCATCTCGCACCATTAAATTGCAAATGCCAGCTTTATAATCGATGGGTTCGGTCGGGTAAAACTGCATCGGCACATATTTATC
>CAILDT010000787.1 GCA_903833025.1 uncultured Bacteroidota bacterium
AAATCAAATGAGCGGCCTGTGTCGTTAATAGATATTAGTGTGGTTAAGCATTATACAAAAACAAAAAAAGACAAAAAATATAACAAACGATGGTAATAATTGTAATTAGATTGTTTGACTTCCCACTTTAAAAAATAAACACATTAAATGAGCGACAGAAGAAAGTTTTTAAAAACCTCGGCGTTAGCTGCTGCTGCAGTAGTTGTAAATGCTTCTCAAACGGAAGCAAGAGAAATGAAAGCGTTGGTTAAACCAGTAACAGTAAAACCAGTGGTTATTTCCACCTGGAAGTTTGGATTGCAGGCAAATGAAGAAGCTTGGAAAATATTAGCTAACAGTGGCAGAGCATTAGATGCAGTAGAAGCAGGAGTTAAAGTTCCTGAAAGTAATATGAACGAACGTAGCGTTGGTTTGGGTGGTCGTCCGGATAGAGATGGGCACGTAACCCTTGATGCTTGTATAATGGATGAGTTTGCGAACATAGGTTCGGTGGCTTGTCTGGAACATATTATGCACCCAATTTCTGTTGCACGTGCGGTAATGGAAAAAAGTCCGCACGTAATGATAGTGGGAGATGGAGCATTACAATTTGCATTGTCTGAAGGATTCACAAAAGAAAAAAAGGATGTAGAAGAGTCGCAAAAAGATTGGAAAGAGTGGCTGAAAACAAGTAACTATAAACCTGTTATTAATATAGAAAACCACGATACGATAGGTATGATTGCGATGGATGCAAACGGAAATCTTTCTGGGGCGTGTACCACAAGCGGTATTGCTTATAAGATGCACGGTAGGGTAGGGGACTCACCAATAATAGGAGCAGGGCTGTTTGTGGATAATGAAGTAGGTGCTGCCACAGCCACAGGGCACGGCGAAGAAGTTATTCGCATTGCAGGTTGTCATACCGTTGTAGAATTAATGCGACAAGGCAGAACGCCGCAGCAAGCGTGTGAAGAGGCAGTAGCAAGGATTGTAAAAATAACTAAGAACAGAGGAAAGAATTTGAAAGATATTCAAGTAGGTTTTATTGCGCTGAATAAAAATGGCGAACACGGCGCGTATTGTGTTCAGAAAGGATTTAATTATGCCCTCTACGACATCAAAGGAAATAACCTTTTTAACTCTGATTCGTATGTTAAATAAAGACTTTATAGTAAAGAGGAATAACAGTCCTAAACTGGAAATAGCTTGTTTTAATTTACGTTCGGCATTAATTGCTCATCAAAATATGGCGGACAGAGTGGAACTTTGCAAAGACTTTAAAGATGGCGGTGTTACTCCCGATTACGAAACAGTTACAAGTGCCCTCACAAAAATTAGTGTTGATATATTTGTTATGATTCGTCCACGAGAAGGGGATTTTGTTTATTCAAAAGAAGAGTTTGAACAAATGAATAAAGATATAGTTCACTTTAAAAAGATGGGAGTTAATGGTTTTGTTTTCGCGATATTAAATAATAAAAATGGAGTAGATGTTATTAGAAATAAAGAGTTAGTTAAGTTAGCATCGCCATTACCTTGCACGTTTCATCGTGCGTTTGACAAAACAGATAACCCCATTAAAGCATTGGAAGATGTTATTAAATGTGGTTTTAAAACACTACTTACTTCAGGCGGAAGAGCGACTGCTGTGGAAGGAATAAATTTATTAGCAGACTTAGTAACAAAAGCAGATGGCAGAATAGTTATTTTGCCTGGTGGTGGTGTTCGCTCTTCAAACATTGCTCAATTAAAAGAAAAAATAAAAACCACTTATTTTCATTCCTCTGCAATTACCGATAGTTCGGAAGTTGCAAATGTGAATGAAATACAATTGCTGAAGAAAAAGTTGTCAATGTAATTTATTAAGATGAACAAACGTTTCGTCATTGCGAGCGCAGCGAAGCAATCTATGGCAAAAAAAATATTGAGAGATTGCTTCGAGCGAAAAGCTCTCGCAATGACGTTTTTCGTTCTCATACTACTTCCTTTCTTTTCTTTTTCTCAAACATCAGAAAAGAGTTTAAATAAACAAGACTGGCAATTTCATAAAGTTGGTGATAAACAGTGGAACACAGCCACTGTTCCCGGAACAGTGCATACTGATTTATTTGATAATAAATTAATCCCTGACCCATTTTATGGCGATAACGAAAAACAATTGCAATGGATTGAAAATGAAGACTGGGAGTATGAAACCCCTTTCAATATTTCAAAACAAGAACTTAATCAACAGCATATAGAACTGCAATTTGTTGGATTGGATACGTATGCAACAGTTTTCCTAAATGATTCTTTAATTCTGTCTGCTGATAATATGTTTCGAAGTTGGAATGTAGATGTAAAAGGGTTTGTACATAAAGGAAGAAACAAATTAAGAATTGTATTTGCATCTGCAGTAAAAAAAGGAAAAGAAGAAGCAAAAAAACTACCTTACACTTTACCAGGAGATGAAAAGGTATTTACAAGAAAGGCGCAATATCAATATGGTTGGGATTTCGGACCGCGCTTTGTTACTTGCGGAATTTATAAAGATGTAAAACTTGTTTTCTGGAACAATGCTAAAATACAGAATGTTCAATGTGTTCAAAAATCATTGACTGATTCATTGGCTGAATTGGAATTTAATTGTGAAATAAAATCAGATGTGGACGGTGATTTTCTTTTGAGCGCAAATCATACCTTGACCGAAACAGGACCTGATTGGTCAAGTACATCAAATAACATAGATGAAACCTTAATCAAACTTATTAAAGGAAACAATATTTATTCTTTAAAATTATCAATTAAGAATCCTCATCTTTGGTGGAGCAATGGTTTGGTCGAGGCTTATTTATATCCTTTTTTGATAAGACTTTCTGATAAAAAAACAATTGTTGATACTTCATAATTATCTATTGGTTTCCGAACTATTGAATTAGTACAACAACCTGATAGCATTGGAACATCTTTTTATTTTAAACTAAACGGCGTTCCTGTGTTTATGAAAGGTGCAAATTATATTCCTCCAGATAATTTCCTTCCTCGTGTTACAAAAAATGATTACGAAAAAATAGTAGATAATGCAGCTGATGGAAATATGAATATGATACGTGTATGGGGTGGGGGAGTATACGCCGATGATGCATTTTATAATGCCTGCGATAAAAAAGGAATATTGGTTTGGCAGGATTTAATGTTTGCCTGTGCTATGTATCCAGGTAACGACCATTTTATAGAGAATGTTTCAGAAGAGGTAACTCAACAAACGGAGCGTTTAAGAAATCATCCGAGCATAGCCATTTGGTGTGGAAATAATGAAATAAGTGAAGGATGGGAAAACTGGGGCTGGCAAAAGCAATACAATTATTCTGAAAAAGATTCAACAATCATTTTTAAGAATAATTCATTTATGTTTAAAAATAATA
Source organism: uncultured Bacteroidota bacterium (assembly GCA_903833025.1). Taxonomy (GTDB): domain Bacteria; phylum Bacteroidota; class Bacteroidia; order 2-12-FULL-35-15; family 2-12-FULL-35-15; genus 2-12-FULL-35-15. Next base: position 3,387 of record CAILDT010000787.1, read on the forward strand.
AAAATATGGTGAATGCTTATGATGCTTCAAGGGCATATTGGGAGTCGTCTCCTCAGATTGGATGGGGACACAAAGAAAGTCTGCTTCAAGGGGATTCACATTATTGGGGCGTTTGGTGGGGTATGGAACCTTTTGATGTTTACAAACAAAAAGTAGGAAGGTTTGTAAGTGAGTATGGCTTTCAGGGGATGCCCGACTCAACTGCTTCTTTCAAATCACACCAAAAACACCCTACTGGTTATGAAACCATAAAAACATATATGGAACGAGATTACAAAGTCCCAACCGATTTTAATGATTACATTTATGTATCGCAATTGCTGCAAGCTGAAGGAATGAAAACTGCCATTGAAGCACATCGAAGAGCAAAACCAATTTGTATGGGTAGTTTGTATTGGCAGTTGGATGATTGTTGGCCCGGCGTAACGTGGAGCAGTATGGATTATTACGGCAACTGGAAAGCATCACATTACCAGACGAAACGAAGCAATGAAAACATTTTAATTTCAGTGGAGGAGGACGCAAATAAGTTGAAAGTATATGTTGTAAATGATGAATTAAAAGGAGGAAACAGAAAGTTATTTTACAAACTTATG
>CAILDT010000788.1 GCA_903833025.1 uncultured Bacteroidota bacterium
GTTTCCTTCCCTTCCTTTTTGGTTTCCTAAGCTTCCTTTTTGCAAAACGAAGCTTCCTTTTTGGTTTCCTTCCCTTCCTTTTTGGTTTCCGAAGGTTCCTTTTTGCAAAACGAACCTTCGTTTTCTAATTCCTTCCCTTCCTTTTCAGAAAAGGAAGCTTCCCAGCATAAATTTGTGGCAAAGTGCCTTTTTCAGCTTTTTACCCTTTGGAAATTTTAAAACGCCCCGTTATTTTTTTTACAAAGAACTTTATTTTTTCTGCCCTCCTTTTCTGCCCCCTTTCGGTGACAAAGGTAAAGTTTTAAATTGTGTATAAATTGTAAATAAAGAATACACACGCATTCGGTATTGCCCATAACACACTCCAAAGCCCTTTGTTACAGCCAAAAACTCTCGGTGAATTTCTACGTCTTTAACTCAAAAAAATCATCTTCAAACCGTTTAAAAACAATTCTTGTTCCTATTACCACCTCCGAACTGTTATCAAGCATCACGCTCATTAACACGGTATCATTGCCCAATACGCAGTACATACAAAAAATACAACCCTTGCGGTAATAGCCGAAATGATTATAAGGAAGCAGCAACGCCACATCCTTCATACAGCGATAATCAGCAATAAAACTACCATTGCGCATACTTATGCGTGTACAATTGTTGCGCGAATCTACCCTCACTATTTCGCATATTTTTACCACTACCCAGCTACCCACCTTCCCCAACTTTACAGTAGCAGTATAATATTCCGCCTTGGTACAAGTATAACCAAGTTTCAAAATTAACCTGCCAATAACTACAATGTTTTTTTTCATTTCATTCGTTTTTAAAATTAATTAGCGGTAAGTTTAATCAATTAGCGGTAACGAGGCGGATTTATTATTTTTGGTGAAGCATTAAAACCTACGAAACAGGTAGTTTCGGAAACCCTAACTTATTAGAAGGATTTATGAAAGTTTTGGTACTTTTGTTTGATTAAATAAATAAAAGAAGAAATGGAATTATTATTAAGTAAGGCGAGACACCTTGTTAAATAAGACGTAGCGGGACGGCACGCCGAACTGGGGCTACACAAAATTGACTGGATAAAAACTAACATCAAAAGCAAATAATGAGCACACTACAAGAAATGATTAATTCTATGCAAAAACAAAGGGAGGCAATAACAGGTGCCACCAGATTTAGTCCATTGCAAGAATTAGCGGAATCAATTAGACAACAACAACAAAGTTTTAATTTAACTGCTTTAATTGGAATTACTGGTATAGCAAAAACTTTATCGCACAGAATGAATCCAGTAAGTGCAACTTCAATGGCTATCTTAAATAGTATGCCCGCTCAATTAGCCGCTCAACAAATTACTTATAACAAATTTGCTTTATCTAGTTTGACTTCATCATTGTCTGCTATTGCAAAAACAAATCATTTAGTTTCCGAACATCTTTCTAGTCTTGCTTCAAGTCAGTTGTCTCTTTCAAGCAGTATGACAGCAATTGCACTTGCAATGCAAGAATCACATTTGAATAGATTTAATTCTATTGACATAGCTTTGCAAGGTATTTCCAAAGCATATATAAAAAATATAGCTTTGACGAGTAATTGGGAAGCTATAAATATAGCGGAAGAAGCAAACGAAGCTATTACCAATGCAACTGATGAATTATTAAACAAAACATCACAAGTTACCCCTAAAGACCTTGACGACCTACGAACTTCTATTATTGCGGAACTTTCTGGTCTTTTAGCAAAAACTACATTTGAAAAAGCAAGACAGTTTATTCTTAATTTAATTACAGTAATAAGTTTCCTTTTGACACTATACACAATCTCAGACAAAACTAATCAGGACGCATTAAACGAAACAAAAATTGAAATTAATAAAATAGGAAGCGAACTAAGAGCTACAATTAATGCAGGATTTACGAAACTTAATAAAATGCGAATTGCAACGACAAACGTAAATCTTAGGTTTTCAGCAAAGAAGAATAGCAAAATAATTGGACTTGTAAAATTGGGACAACAAGTAACTGTTATAGAAATAGTACAAAAATATTTACTCATTTCATATATTGACATTGAAACTGGCGAACCTAAATCAGGATTTGTAGTAAAGAAATACTTTGAACTTAAAAAGAAATCTACAAAAAAGAATGTAGAGTTTAAAGCACTTAAATTAAAAACAAAAGGTAAATCTTTCAATAGAGACGAAGCTAATGAAAGATAAAGTGTTTCTGGATTCAAATATTATCATTTATCTTTATTCTGATGATGAGCCGAAGAAAAAGTTAATAGCTCAAAATTTAATTGTTGATTATGATTGCTGCATTAGTACTCAAGTATTACAGGAGTTTGCAAATGTTTCCAGAAAAAAACATAAAATTGAATAGAAAGAAATTAATGCCGCATTAGATGAGATTACAGCATATACTTCATTAAATATTAATCAACTTGCCACAATTAAAAATGCTTTTCTAGTTGCTGAAAAAACAAAATATTCTTTTTACGATTCATTAGTTATTTCTTCCGCTTTGGCAAATAACTGCCAAATTCTTTTTACAGAAGATATGCAACATAATCAATTGATTGAAAAAAAGCTTAGAATTATTAATCCGTTTCTTTAACTTAAACCACATTCCCCAACTCCTTATACGCCTCCACCGTTTCTTTTTTCATTCGTTCAATAATTTCTTTACAAGGCGCAATATCATTTATCAGTTCCACACTTTGCCCGGCAATCCATAAAGTATTATAGTTTCCGGGGTGTATCGCTGCTTCCAGCTTTTTCATTCCGCTTATCTGCACCCACATTTTAAAAACCTTTTTTGTTCTTTTATTGGTAGATAATAATTTCTCCAGCCAGTTTTGCTTGTAACCAATCATTTTTGCAAATGGCGTATTAATTACTGTTGAAGGAGTTCCTGAAATCTTTTCCGTCATCACAATATCATTCATTGTGGAAGAAACAATTGCATTTTTATATTCATTACTTACTGTGGCTTCGGTGCTTGCAATAAATCGAGTACCCACCGAAACACCTGCTGCACCTACCGCAAGCATTGATAAAATACCTGCGCCTGTAGCAATGCCACCTGCTGCAATTACTGGTGTATCAGGGAAACTTTGATGCAATGAAGGAATAAGAACTTGCAATGTATTTGTTCCTGCGTGTCCGCCCGCGCCTTGCCCCACTGCAATAAAACCATCGCATCCTAAATCAAAACATTTTTGTGCGTGCTCCATATTGGTAACATCACAAAATACTTTTGCACCGTAACTATGTGCCTGTTCTATCACTTGTTTCGGGCTTCCTAATGATGTAATATAAAACGGAACTTTTTTCTCCACACATACTTTTAAATGTTTTTCGTACAAAGGATTTGTTTTCTGAACAATCAAATTCACACCATACGTACCGTTTACTTTAAGTTTGCTTTTTTCGTCATTAAGATTCGTTAAAATGTTTTCAAGTTCACCATCCTTTCTATAATTTAAGGTAGGGAAAGCACCAGCAATTCCGCAGTTCATCGCAGCAACTAGCATCGCCTCGTTACTCACCAAAAACATTGGTGCCATTATCATCGGGAAATCAATGGAGATACTTTCAGTGAGTTTTGTTTTCATTTATTAAAAAGAATAAAATGCTTTTATCAAAAATTTAATTTATTTTTGAATGCGTAAAGATAATGTTTTGATGTGAAGATATGCTGATGTACCAATTACTAATGAACAAGTGAACTAATAAACCAATGAACTATGAGTGTAACAAGAATATTTGATATTATCCCACAATTGCTTGAAAAGTATAATAAACCTAATGCTTTGGCAATGAAGGAAAACGGAAAGTGGGTAGAATATTCTACCCAACAATTTGCCGATACAGTAAATTATTTGAGTTATGGTTTACATAATTTAGGTATTCAGCGGGAAGATAAAATAGCCATCATAGCCAACAATCGCCCAGAATGGTTGTTTGCTGATTACGCTATTCAGCAGTCGGGTGCAGTGAGTGTGCCTATTTATCCAACTATCAGCGAAAACGATTTGAATTTTATTTTCAGTGATGCAAATATTAAATATGTTTTTGTTTCGAGCATTGATTTATATAACAAAGTGAAAACGGTTGCTGCTAATGCTTCTTCGGTAAAAGATATTTATACATTCAATAAAATAGAAGGCGCAAAACATTGGACTGAATTAGTGAATGATGGGAAACAAAATCCAAAAGAAAAAGAAATTGAAACTATCAAAAATAGTATAAAACCTAATGATTTATTTTCCATACTCTATACTTCCGGTACTACCGGAAACCCAAAAGGAGTAATGCTTTCGCATAATAATTTAATAAGTAATTCTATTGCTTGTCAGATACTCGCACCATTTGATAGTAACTGGAAAGCGTTAAGTTTTTTACCATTAAATCACGTGTACGAGCGAATGCTGAATACTCTTTATTTATATTTGGGAGTTTCTATTTATTATGCTGAAAGTATTGATGCAGTTGGTGCAAACCTTAAAGAAGTGAAGCCGCAAATATTTGTTACTGTTCCGAGATTATTAGAAAAAGTATATGATAAAATAATTTCGATGGGCTCGGAACAAACAGGAATAAAAAAGAAAATATTTTTCTGGGCAGTTAATTTAGGTTTGCGTTTTGAGTTGAATGGAGCCAACGGATGGTGGTATGGATTTCAATTAAAGATTGCAAACAAATTAGTTTTCTCAAAGTGGAGAGAAGCATTAGGAGGTAATATTGTTGCAGTTGCTTCGGGTGGTGCGGCATTACAACCTCGATTGGCAAGAGTATTTAATGCGGCAGGAATAGTTTGTTTGGAAGGATATGGATTAACGGAAACATCTCCCGTTATAGCGGTAAATAATTTTCTGCCGAATGGTATTCATTTCGGGACAGTGGGAACGGTAATTGAACACGTACAAGTTTCATTTGCTGAAGATGGAGAAATATTAGTAAAAGGACCAAATGTAATGCTTGGTTATTATAACAGAGATGATGCAACAAAAGAGGCAATAGACAAAGATGGTTGGTTTCACACAGGCGATATTGGGATGTTTGTAGAAAATCGATTTCTTAAAATAACGGATAGAAAAAAGGAAATATTTAAAACATCAGGCGGTAAATATATTGCTCCTGTAATGATTGAAAACAAATTAAAAGAATCTCCTTTTATTGAACAGGTAATGGTGATTGGAGAAAATGAAAAGTATGCCTCCGCTTTAATTGTTCCTGCTTTTGCTTACTTAAAAGAATATTGCAAACTTCACAATATTGAATTTAACAGCAATGAAGAAATAATTAAAAATGCGGAGATAAAAGCAAGAATAATCCAAGAAGTAGAAACCACAAATAAAACGTTGGCTCATTATGAAACTATCAAACGCCCTGAATTATTACCTCGCGAATGGACAATAGAAAAAAATGAAATGACTCCGAAACTTTCTTTGAAAAGAAAAATAATTATGGCAGCTAATAAAGAGTTGATTGAAAAGATTTATAAAGTTTAATAAAATAGGTTTATGATAATAGATTTAAGAAGTGATACCGTAACTAAACCTTCTAAAGCAATGCTGGAAGCAATGTTTAGTGCAGAAGTAGGCGATGATGTTTTTGCTGAAGAACCAACAGTAATTGCGCTGGAAGAAAAAGTATCTAATCTTTTTGGAAAGGAAGCAGCTTTGTTTTGTCCTTCAGGAACGATGACAAATCAGATAGCAATTAAAGTGCATACCCAACCCGGAGATGAAGTATTATGCGATGCTACAGCACATATTTATAATTACGAAGGTGGTGGAATTTCTTTTAATTCAGGAGTGCAGGCAAAATTAATTAATGGCGAAAGAGGAAGAATTTCAGCACAGCAAGTTGTAGAAAGTATGAACCCAAGTTTTGATTGGTTAACAAGAACAAGTCTTGTTTGTATTGAAAACACAGCCAATAGAGCTGGTGGTAGTTATTATTCTTTAAAACAAATGCAAGAGCTTTCAGAGGTGTGCAGACAAAATAAATTAAACTACCATTTGGATGGTGCAAGAATATTTAATGCTA
>CAILDT010000789.1 GCA_903833025.1 uncultured Bacteroidota bacterium
AAGACTACTTCTTTATAATTTAAGGCAACCTAAAAGTGATTTTAGAACCCTTATAACTTGTTTTAGAACCCATTTTCCTTTTTATATACTCTTGTTTTGCAATTTAATGTCCTTGTTTTTTTTTATGGTTATAAATTAGGAGATTAAGAATCCTTATTTCTACTTTAAATATCTTTAAAACCTAATTTTTAGTTCTTATTTCTTTTTATGAATTCCAATTTGATAAATAGGAATTCATCTTTTGAATTTTCGGTCTCTTAATTATTTTTAAGAGTAAAATAAAACGGTAATTGATTATTTTGTAAAGTTGGGCTTGTGTGCCGAAGTAAAAGCATAATCCAACAATGACGTTATGCTTGCGGTAATGTTAAGAGTAGAAGTGTTTTAGCAAATGCTATGGTTAAGTTAGGGGATGTTTTTTTTATTCCTTTTGGGGGTTATACGCAACAAAAAATAAAGGGTTACGTTTTTTTAAAACTATTTTTTTATTACACCTCCTTTTATCTTTTATTATGCACTATCCCTAAAATTATTACATACTTAAGTGAGTTGGGGCTAAAGCCCAATTGGTGGGTAATCGTTTTAACCCCGACCTTAAGGTCGGGGTTATTGAAACGTAGCTTTTGGCGGGCTTTAGCCCAAATCAAAAAGTAATCGTAGGGGTACGTAAAAAAAATTCAATAGTTGTTTTTGATTCAATATAACTCAAGTTATTAGTGTGGAATTAAAATTTTTGGTTTGGAAGTCCCGTAGGGTCTATATCTTTATAGAAATAACCCATCCAATGAATAAGCCCCATAGGGGCGAAATAGTATAAACCATTGCATTTATTGAATTGTATCGCCTCTACGGGGCTTTTTACATATTATTATTTTTCTTTCTTTTAAGATATAGTCTCTATGGGAAAAGGTGGACAGCCATAATACCAACTAACAGCTTGAGTTATATAACCAAAAAGCCCTGCTTCATAGTATGAAGCAGGGCTTTTTTTAAAAGGTAATTAATAATTATTGTTTTACTACTCGTTGTGTGTATATAGCATTTGAACCGCTATCTACTATTCTCACGAAATACATTCCGCTCTTTAATTGTTCTATATCAGTAAGTACATTATTTTCTCCTTCAACAATTTGATGTTTCTGTTGAATTAATAAATTACCCAATATATCGTACATCTCTACTGTTACTTCATCATTGATTGCAGAAGTTAATGCTACAGTAAACACAGTAGATGCAGGATTAGGATAAATAGAAGTGAAATTATATTTATTTCCATTCATTGCTACCGGACCTAAACATCTGGTAATATTCATCGAACGTATTGCACTAGTACTTCCACAGGTGTTTGTGCTTGTTACTTTCAACGTATTGGTTTGTGTATTACTTGTTGTTGATGCAGGTATCGATACTGTAATCTGTGTGGTTCCATTTCCTCCTGTAATGGTTATTCCGGCAGGTGCAGTCCAATTATAAGTATAACCTGTTCCCACACTAGCAACCGAATAAGTTGCTGTAAGCATTCCGCAAACGTTAGCTGGTCCTGTTATTCCGCCCGGCTGAATTGCTGCCACTGATAATGCCTGTGTTCTTGCTGGTCCGTTTCCACATACGTTAGTAGCCAAACAAGAAATAGTTCCACCATTAACACCATTAAACAATACGGTTACCGACAACCCAGTTGCAGAACCAGAAATAGACATTCCTGTTCCTGTAACTGCCCATTGGTAACCAGTTGCTCCGGCAACACCTGCAACTGAATAAGTAGCTGAAGTAATTCCGCAAACATTCGTTGGTCCCGATATGGTTACTGGTGCAATTGGCACATTGCCGGTTACATTTAAAATATTGGTAGAAGTTGTAGGTACAAATCCACAAGCATTAACTGCATCTACAGATACGTTTCCATTAATGAATGCGCTAGATATGCTAACTGTAATCTGTGTTGTTCCAGTTCCTGCTGTTACAGTAAATCCAGCAGGTATATGCCACGAGTATGAAGTTGCTCCGAAAACCGATGCAATAGAATATGTTGCTGTACCTTGTCCGCAAGTAGAGGTTGGTCCTGTAATTACACCTGGTGCAAATGGTTTTTTCTGTACTGCCAAAGTAGCTGTTCCGCTGCTTCCACAGTTGTTAGATGCTACACAAGTTACGTTACCTTGTACCGTTCCTGCTGAAATACTAACGTGTAAAGCTGTTGTGCCTTGTCCGGAAACAATCGTCATTCCTGTTGCTCCATTAGTTGGTACTGTCCAAGTATAAGTAGTTGCTTCTGGTATTGCTGCAACAGTATATATAGTTGATGTTAATCCGCAAAGAGCTATTGGTCCTGATATTACTGGTGTCGCAGGTGCTGCGCCAACAGTTACATCTACAACAAATGGTGAACCCGAACAACCGGAAGGAGATGTTGGAGTAACTGTATATTCAACTACTCCGTGCACAAAACCAAGATTAGTTAAAATATCTGCTATTGTATTTCCACAATTTGATGAACAATCATTTCCGCCAATTACCGAACCAATTGTAACCACTGCTGTCCAAGTATAAGTACTACCTGTAATAGTTGAACTTAATGGAACGTTACTTGGGTCTCCATTACAGATTACAATATTAGATGCTGAACCTACAGGCAACGGGTTTACAACTACGTTTTGTGTTGCTGTTGCTATGTTACCACTACCATCGGTAACTGTCCACGTTACTACTGTAGTGCCTACTGGATAAGAACCAGGAGCATTGTTACTAATAGAAGCTACCGTACAATTGTCTGCGGTTATTGGTGTTCCAAGACTTATTCCTACTCCGTTACATACTGTAACATCCGAAGGTGCTGTAATAGTTGGGTTAATATTATCCGTTACAGTTACAATTTGTGTTGCGGTTGCGGTGTTTCCTGCTCCATCAGTTACTGTCCAAATTACTGTTGTATTTCCTAACGGAAACGCTGTTGGTGCATTGTTAGTTGTGGATGCAACTGTACAATTATCTGCTGTTGTTGGTGTTCCCAAAACAACTCCTGTTGCGGTACATCCTGAATTTGTTGTTGCACTTACATTTGCAGGTGCAGTTATTGTTGGATTAATATTATCCGTTACAGTAACTATTTGTGTTGCTGTTGCAGTGTTGCCACTTCCATCGGTTACTGTCCATATTACTGTTGTGCTTCCTAATGGGAATGCTGTTGGTGCATTGTTAGTTGTTGATGCAACTGTACAATTATCTGCTGTTGTTGGTGTTCCTAAAACAACTCCTGTTGCAGTACAACCTGTATTTGTTGTTGTATTTACATCAACAGGTGCTGTAATTGTTGGATTAATGTTATCCGTTACAGTTACTATTTGTGTTGCGGTTGCAGTGTTTCCTGCTCCGTCGGTTACTGTCCAAGTTACTATTGTATTGCCTAACGGGAATGCTGTTGGTGCATCATTAGTTGTTGATGCTACTGTACAATTGTCTCCTGTTGTTGGTGTTCCTAATGAAACTCCTGTTGCAGTAAAACCAGTGTTAGTTGTAGCATTTACTGTTGCAGGTGCAGTGATAGTTGGATTGATATTATCTGTAACAGTTACTGTCTGAGTTGCTGTTGCTGTGTTTCCTGATCCATCGGTTACTGTCCAAGTTACTATTGTGTTTCCTAAAGGAAATGCTGTTGGCGCATCATTAGTTGTTGATGCTACTGTACAATTGTCTCCTGTTGTTGGTGTTCC
>CAILDT010000790.1 GCA_903833025.1 uncultured Bacteroidota bacterium
ACCTTCCCTATTCCTTCGTTTCTGATATTTTTTATCTCCGGATTACCTTTATATTTTATTCCGCCTACTCCTTTGCTGTTAATATTTAATTCTTTTGTTGCATATACTTCCGCCGCCCCTATCCCATCAGCATCCAAACTCAACTTTTCTGTTTTCAAATTATAAGCACTTATTAACCCAAGTCCCGAATGATTTATTTTCACATCTCTCACATCCCCTGCCAATATTAATGCTCCAACGATTTCTGATTTAATAGACATTTTATTTGCCGAAAGGTTTAATTCCGTCGTACCCACACCCTTACAATCCAATTCCAAATCATCCAGCGATAGCTTATTCGAGCAAGATAACTTTCCAACCCCTTCAGTAGAAAGCTTCGAAAGATGCTTCAGATTAATAAAAATATTAATTTTCTTCATCTTCCCAATCGAAATACTATCGCGCATCTTAACCGACAACACACCACCATCCACCGAAGTAATAATCAGCGGCTGAATATTCTCATCCGTCTCCACCCTCACACTCTCATCACCCGATTGAGAAAGAAAAACATTAAAAACTCCCACAATTTCTATTTTATCGAAAGAAGTAACTGGACGGGTTTGAGTTTGAACAATACCATTTCCATTTACTTTTGCCGAACCATCGCCAGTGGAAATAGTCATATTATCGCACCCTAAAAATGGCATCATCAGTGCAATTACCGAAGTAATGAGTAACGTTTTTTTCATAAGAGAAGTTTTAGAAATTAATTTATATAAAGCAAGACGAATTATCCTAACAGAAAGTTACAATATTGCTCTTCGGAGGTCCCATAATACCTTTTGAATTACTCCTGCTTAAAATAATTTAAGGCGGATAAATCCACCAGATGAACATCTTTATAATAAAAGTTAAGAATATGTTTATACGAATAACCGAGGTTAGCTTGTCGCATTGCACCTTCCTGACAAAGCCCCACACCGTGCCCATAGCCACGACCATTAAAGCGAATTGAATCGCCAATCTGTTCGATAGAAAAATAAGTAGAACGTAATTTAAAATCGGCACGGATAGTTTTCAATGGTATTTTCAGGTTTCTATCTACAAAATAATTACTACGTCCACCCGTTTGAGAAAAAGCGGTGGCTCCAGGAATGCGTGCACTATCGTTAATCGGGAATTTATGTTTTAATTGGAGGTATGCTTTCCAATCTTCCAAAGGGACGGTACGCTGCCAAGTGGCGTTATAACTGTGAATGCAAAATGTGTCTTTTACTGATTTTAAATAAGTAGTAGGGATTGACCACACGTCCTGCGAATTGCAAGTAACACCGCCACAATTGGAGTGAAAGGCAGATGTAATGAGGTTTAAATCATTATCAACCACTACCAACCCTTTGGTTTCAAGCACCGCTTTTACAATATTATCTTCGGTAGCTTTGTTTAAATATGCCTGACAGTGTACATCATCGCAAAGCTGAAACCCTTCTGCCTCGTGCCTGTTAAGATGAGACAACAAAAATGTTCGGCAAAGGATAGCTTGTAGTTTATAATATTCCAAACTAATATTTTTACCTGCTTCGGACTGCACAACACCTGCAATATAGTTTTCGAGGTTTACTTTATTTATTAATAAAAACTGCGATTTGTCTGCTGTTAATCCTACTTCCAAGTTACCATCATAAGTCCTTACTTTACTTTGCGCTATAACAGATTTTATTTTGAACTCCCCTTCTTTTTCTTTTGAGTAATATTTAAGAGATCCGAATTTTCCGATAGTACGTTCAAAAGTTTTCAATAAGATGGAGTCTTTATCAATACTCATTTGAAAAATGCCTGTGGGGTCGTAATCTTTTAATAACACGCCATCGCCATATACAAGGTAATCGCCGGAGGTGGGTGAAAATGCAAATGTGGTGATAACTTTGGTAGTTAAAATACGAATGCTTACAGTAACCGGATTTTCGGGTTTCACAAAAGAAGTGAATAGTATAAGAGATATGACGAGTAACTTTTTCATTTTTATTATTCTGCCAAATACTTTACCATTAAAGCAGCTGCTTTTTTTGATGCTCCTGCACCACCTAATTTTGCTCGTAGTTCAACATAGTTATTTAACATTATGTTACGTGGAAAAGGGTTTAATAATTTATCTAATTCGGTTTTTAAATTAGTTTCGTTCAGTTCGTTTTGGATTAATTCTGTTACAATTTCTTTGTCCATTATTAAGTTAACCAACGAAATGTATTTTACTTTCACTAACTGTTTAGCAATAGCGTAAGATATTGCACCCCCTTTGTAACATACTACTTCGGGCACATTAAACAAAGCTGTTTCCAGTGTTGCCGTACCCGAAGTTACAAGTGCTGCTTCTGCCTTCTGAAGTAATTGATAGGTTTCATTAAATACAATTTTTACATCGGCATCAGCAATAAATGTTTGATAATATTCCTTTGTTTGCGATGGTGCGCCAGCAATAATAAATTGATAATCTATATACTGTTTTTTCATTGCCAACATTAATGGAAGCATCGTTGCAATTTCCTGTTTCCTACTTCCGGGTAATAATGCAATGATGGGTTTATTGGAAGTTGCTGATAAAGTATTTGATTGAGACGCGTAATTAGAAACAGCATCCAACAAAGGGTGCCCTACAAAATCCACATCCATATCAAATCGTTTATAAAACTCCTTTTCAAACGGCAGGATAACAAACATTTTATCAACTACACGTTTTATTTTATGAACACGAGATTGTTTCCAAGCCCATATTTGCGGAGAGATGTAATAAAACACTTTAATATTATAAGCTTTTGCAAACTCGGCAATGCGCAAATTAAACCCAGGATAATCAACTAAAATTAATACATCAGGTTTATGCTGAAGAATGTCCTTTTTGCAAATATCAATATTGTTAAGTATGGTGCGGAGATTCATTAGCACTTCTGTAAAGCCCATAAAAGCAAGCTCTTTGTAATGCTTCACTAATTCAGCACCTTGAGCTTTCATCAAATCACCACCCCAGCAACGGAAATGAGCGTTAGCATCTAACACTTTTAGCTCTTTCATTAAATTAGATGCGTGCAAATCGCCCGATGCCTCCCCAGCAATGATGTAGTAATTCATTATAGTATGTGAAGATAATCGGTAAAAAAACTAAGGTAGGCAATAAATGCCGACCAAATGAAAGTAGCTATTAACACACCTTTGGTAGCTTTATATTTTTCCTTATTAAGTGTTAAATAAAACGGAACTAAATTAATAACCATACAAATACTTACATTTATACGTTTTAAATTATGCTGTGTAACAAGCACGTAATAAAGATAAAAAACAAGTGGAGGGAAAATTATACCTAATAATATTCCAAACCAAATGTTATCGAAGTTGGTGTTTTTAAACATAAATTCTATAATTAAATTTCAAAGTTTCCATCTATTTTCAATTTCCTTAATTGCATTGTGAGCTGTTAAGTCAAACTGGGTGGGCACAACGGAAACATAATTATTTTCTATAGCCCAAACGTCAGTATCCTTTTTACCCTTATCATAATTTTCAAACCTGCCAGTAAGCCAATAATAAGGTTTTCCGCTTGGATCGTGCCGCTCATCAAGCTCTTCAACCCAGTTGGCACGTGCCTGACGACAAATTTTTATTCCTTTTATTTTATCATATTTTAATTTAGGAATATTTACATTGAGGCAAACATCTTTTGGCAAACCATTTTTTAAGACATTCTCGACAATTGTTTTTATTATTTTTTTTGCAGCAGAGAAATCGGCATCGTGAGAATAATCGCATAACGAAAAACCAACGGAAGGAATACTTTCAATTGCACCTTCAACAGCGGCTGACATAGTGCCAGAATAAATAACATTGATGGACATATTGCTTCCGTGATTAATACCCGATACACATAAATCAGGTTTACGTTTTAATATTTTATTAACCGCAAACTTTACACAATCTACAGGGGTACCGCTGCAACTGTACTCTTCTTTTATGCCGTGTGTTTTAGTTTTATGAAGCCGAAGAGTAGAATTAATAGTTATTGCGTGCCCCATTCCGGATTGAGGTTTGTCGGGAGCAACAACAACTACATCTCCCAGCGTTTTCATAATTTCAACTAATGCAACAATGCCAGGTGCGGTAATACCATCGTCGTTGGTAACTAATATCAAAGGTTTTTGTTTTTTCATTTGTGGTAAAATTACTGAATATAGAGAAAGGGAATTTTAATTGATAAGAAATAGATTCACATTAAATTGTTGATAACAGCATATTGTTTATGATATTCAAGAAAGAGGTTTAAACATCAGTTAAATTTGTAATTTTGACACCCTTTTAAAAGTGAAAAATTAATGAAGAGTTTTAATATTCCAGAGTTTTATAAAAGCCCGATAATTTCTAAAATAAAACAACTACGGAAACTAAACGACCCTCGTAAAGTTGATTTTAGTGCAAGTGTTTTGGATTTTGGCGAAGTTCGTTTTTTTATATCTCGTCATTTTGGATTCTGCTATGGAGTGGAAAATGCAATAGAAATATCCTATAAAGCAATAGAAGAAAATGAGGGTAAACGGATTTTCTTATTAAGTCAGATGATTCATAATCCAGACGTAAATAATGATTTGTTAAATCGTGGCGTTCGTTTTTTAATGGATACAACAGGCAAACAGATTATTCCTTTTTCGGAATTAACAAAAGATGATATAGTTATTATTCCTGCTTTCGGCACCACATTGAAGATTGAAGATGAATTGAATAAAATGGGGATTGAAGTAAGAAAATACGATACTACCTGTCCGTTTGTGGAGAGAGTGTGGAAGAAATCCGAAAAACTTGGAGAAGATAATTATACAATAATCATTCACGGAAAATATAATCACGAAGAAACAAGAGCAACATTTTCACGCAGTGAAAAAAATGCTCCTTCAATTATTGTTAAAGATATTCACGAGGCGAGAATACTTGGAGAGTTTATTTCAGGGAATGTTTCGGCAGAAGAATTTGAAAAAACGTTTAAAGGAAAACATTGTGAACTTTTTGATACTTCAAAACATTTGAATCGTGTTGGAGTGATAAATCAAACAACTATGCTTGCTACTGAAACACAAGAAATTGCCGATTATTTTAAAAGTGTAATGATAAAAAAATATGGTGAAGCGGAATTAAAAAATCATTTTGCTGATACACGTGATACTTTATGCTACGCTACAAACGAAAACCAAGAAGCTACGTATGGTTTACTAAAACAAGATGCTGATTTAGCAATAGTTGTTGGAGGATACAATAGCTCCAACACATCACATATTGTAGAACTTTGTGAGCAGAAATTACCAACTTATTTTATTTCATCGGCTTCAGAAATAATTTCAAAAACGGAGATCAATCATTATAATTTTACAAAACATCAACATATTGTAACAACCAATTATTTACCAAATAAAAAGCCTGTTGATATAATACTTACTAGCGGCGCATCTTGCCCTGATTCAGTGGTTGACGAAGTTCTGCAGAAAATACTATCGTATTTTAATTCCGCAAAAAGTGTTGAAGAAGTGTTACATAAAATGATGAATTAACAATAAATTTATGAGTGAATTTTTAGAAGTAAAAAAATCGAAGATTAAAGGGGCAGGGAAAGGACTCTTTACTAAACGTGATATTAAAAAAGGATAACGGATAATTGAATACCTTGGTGAAATAATTACGGAAGCTGAATGTGATAGAAGGGCTGAAAAAGACCAGTGTGGTTATATTTTTTATATAAGCAAAAGAAAATGTGTAGATGCATTTCATACACCAAATGAATTGGCGCGATATGCAAATGATGCTGCTGGATTAACAAAAACAAAAGGCATCAGAAATAATTGCTGTTATGAAGTTTGGAAACACAGAGGTTGGATAAAGGCAGAAAAAAAAATTAAGGCAGGAGAAGAGATTTTTGTAAGCTACGGCGCAGAATACTGGAGGGATATTCGCTATAATATAAAGTTGGAGAAAGAAAAAGTGAAGGAAGCAAAAAAGGCAAAAGCAAAAAAATAAATTGGAACAAAAAAAACAATTCGGACTTATTGGCAATCCTCTTACTCATTCGTTTTCAAAAAAATATTTTGATGCGAAGTTTGAAAAGGAGAACATTACAGATTGTGAATTTAATGTGTATCCGCTTTCCACTATTAATGAACTGCCACAACTGTTAATTAATAATCCCAACCTAATAGGATTAAGTGTAACGCTACCTTATAAAGAAAGTGTAGTCCCTTTTTTAAATGAAATGGATAAAACTGCACAAGTTGTTGGAGCAGTAAATTGCATAAAAATTTCCAACAAAAAACTAATGGGATTTAATACCGATGTTTTGGGTTTTCGTCAATCTATTAAACCATTTTTAGAAACTGCTCATCAAAAGGCATTGATACTTGGCACTGGAGGTGCTTCAAAAGCTGTAGCGTTTGTTTTAAAGGAAATTGGAATAGATTGTTTTTTTGTTACTCGAAACAAAATGAACAACAATCAGAATGACCGCTTGTTTTCTTATGAAGAATTAAATGTAAATATAATAAAAGCTTTTAAACTGATTATAAATACAACTCCTGTCGGTATGTTTCCGAGCATAAATACAGCACCTGATATTCCTTATCAGTTTATTTCTGATTCTCATTTATTATATGATTTGGTTTATAATCCTGTGGAAACAGAATTTTTGAAACGAGGAAAGGAATTCGGCGCATCAACTGTAAATGGCTTGTCAATGCTTCATCAGCAAGCAGAGCAAGCGTGGAGAATTTGGAATAGGGATTAATAAATATTTTATACTTTTGTTTTATGCAAAAACGATTTTTAGTATTCAGCGGATTTTCAGGAGCAATAGCAGTTTGCTTAGGTGCAATGGCAGCTCACTTCCTTAAAACGAAATTAGAGACTGGTTTAATTACCGAAACCAATTTACAAACATTTGAAACTGCCGCCCGTTACCAAATATACCACAGCATTGCTTTAATGGTGGTTGCTTTGTTTTCTGATAAAATCAAAAATAAACTTTTGCCAAAGGCAGGGTATTGTTTTATGATTGGCATTGTGCTTTTCTCTGGCTCTTTATATTTACTTTCTACAGCTAATTTAATAGGAATGCCAAATGTTAATTGGTTAGGACCTATTACCCCTATTGGTGGCTTGTTTTTTATTGCCGGATGGTTGCTTCTTGCTTTTTCTGCAATAAAAACTTCAAAAAGCTAATTTGCTAATATTCCCTTTCTCCAATTATTTATTAACATTTTTCTATTGGTTGTTAATCAAAATAAATACTTGTTTATTCAAAATTTCTTACTTTTGAGCCCTCTAATAAATATAATACTTACCAAAAACAGAAGATATGAACCAATTTGGAATTAAAGCCGAGAATGCAAACATAGCAGATTTAGGTTTAGGAAATGTAGCAGCAGCGTATTGGAACTTAAATGTGGCTGAACTTGTTGAAGAAACTATTGTAAATGGGCAAGGGATGCTTACTGATAGTGGTGCTTTGGCTTTGGATACTGGTGAGTTTACAGGTCGCTCACCTAAAGATAAATTTATTGTCTTGGACGAAAAAACGAAGGATTCTATTTGGTGGAGTGATGTCAACTTCAGATTCGAGTCCTATAAATTCGACACCTTATATAATAGAGTAACCGCTTATTTATCAGGTAAGGAAGTTTATGTGCGTGATTCCTATGCCTGTGCCGACCCTAAATACCGCTTAAACATTCGTGTGGTTACTGAATATCCTTGGTCCAATTTATTTGCAAACAACTTATTTCTTCGCCCTACAACAGAAGAGATAATGAATTTTGAACCTGAATGGACAATTATTTGCGCTCCTGGTTTTATGGCTGTGCCAGAAATTGATGGAACTCGCCAACATAATTTCGCCATTTTAAATATGACAAGGAAGGTTATTTTAATTGGTGGTACTGGTTACACAGGCGAAATCAAAAAAGGAATTTTCTCTCTATTAAATTATATTTTACCTCACGAAAAAGGGGTGTTGCCAATGCACTGCTCCGCAAACATTGGGAAAGATGGCGATACTGCTATTTTCTTTGGATTATCAGGCACAGGGAAAACTACGTTATCAGCTGATGAAAACAGAGGTTTGATTGGCGATGATGAGCACGGCTGGAGCGAAACTGGTGTATTTAACTTTGAAGGTGGCTGTTATGCTAAATGTGTGGATTTAACCAAAGAAAAGGAACCTGAAATATTTGGTGCAGTTAAATTTGGTGCGTTGTTAGAAAACGTTGAATACTTCGAAAACACTTGCACTGTTGATTTTGCAAACATTTCCAAAACAGAAAATACTCGTGTTAGTTATCCTATTAACTTTATTAAAAATGCTGTAGAACCATCAGTTGGTAATATTCCAAAAAACATTTTCTTCCTCACTTGCGATGCCTATGGTGTGTTGCCTCCTATTTCTAAACTCACAACAGGGCAAGCAATGTATCACTTTATTTCAGGATATACTGCCAAAGTAGCAGGTACGGAAATGGGCATTACCGAACCCACTTTAACTTTCTCTGCTTGTTTCGGAAAAGTATTTTTGCCTTTGCATCCTACTAAATATGCTGAGCTTTTAGGTAAAAAATTAAAAGAAAATAAAGTAAACGTATGGTTGGTAAACACTGGGTGGAGTGGAGGAGCGTTTGGGGTTGGGAAACGTATGAAACTTTCCTACACGCGTGCTATGATTACCGCTGCTTTAAACGGTAAACTTGATAAAGTAAAATACGATACATTGCCTGTTTTTGGGTTGCAAATGCCTGCTGAATGTGCTGATGTGCCTGCTGAAATTCTTAATCCCCGTAATACCTGGAAAGATAAAGATGCCTATGATAGCACCGCAAATAAATTAGCCGCATCGTTCATCAAAAACTTTGAGCAATACGCAAGTGCTGCCAATGAGGAAATAATGGCGGCTGCTCCAAAGGCGGCTGTTAATGCTTAGTGCATCTATTTTATACCCCTGATATAAATTCATCTACATTTACCT